>JBJKQT010000303.1:0-9451 GCA_046705065.1 Desulfocapsaceae bacterium | reverse complement strand
CGAAACTTTTCGGGATTGAAAAGGGAGGATAATCGAATGGAATTTCTCAAAGACCTGGACCTGAAGAAAAACCTGCCCGGCGCCAGCACAGGCACTGAATGGATCACCCGGAAAAATAACGACAAATTAACCAGTGTTTCCCCGATTGATGGAAACCCCGTCGCGCAAATCGAAAAGGCAACGGAAGATGATTACGAACAGGTCGTTAAAAAGTCAGGCAAGGCTTTTGATTACTGGCGCACCGTTCCGGCGCCACAGCGCGGAGACATCGTCAGGCAGATAGGCATCAAATTGCGGAAAAACAAAGGCCCTTTGGGCTCCCTTATCTCCTATGAAACCGGCAAACCCATACAGGAAGGATTGGGCGAGGTGCAGGAGGTCATCGATATCTGCGATCTCTGTGTGGGCCAGTCGCGCATGCTTTACGGCATGACCACCGTCTCCGAACGCCCGCAGCACCGGCTTTACGACCAGTACCATCCGTTGGGCATCATCGGTATTATCACCGCCTTCAACTTTCCCATCGCGGTCTGGGGTTGGAATGCGATGATCGCCGCCATCTGCGGTGACGTCTCCATCTGGAAGCCTTCATCAAAAACCCCTGTTACGGCAATTGCCACACAAAAGCTCCTTGCTTCCGTGCTCAAAGAAAACAATCTCCCCGAGGGAATCTTTTCACTGCTAATCGGAGAGAGGGAGACGGTTGGGGAAAAACTTCTCAATGATAAACGAATCCCGCTTATTTCCTTTACCGGTTCCGTTCCATCAGGACGACATGCCGCATCGGTCATCGCCGGGCGCCTGGGAAAATCCATTCTCGAGCTAGGAGGCAACAACGCGATCATCATCACCGAACATGCCGACCTCAAACTGGCCATCCCGGCAGTCGTATTCGGTGCAGTAGGTACTGCAGGCCAACGGTGTACAACGACCAGGCGCCTGATCATCCATGACTCCATCTACGCCAAAGTCAAGAAACAGCTGATAAAAGCTTATAAGAGCGTGCAGATCGGCAACCCGTTATCGGCCACAAACCACATGGGACCGTTGATCGACGAAGATGCGGTCCAGACCTTTATCCGCGCAATCAATGCCATCCATAAGCAGGGAGGTTCCATCGCTTTCGGCGGCAAGGCCCTGAAAGGGGCCCCATACGACAAGTCCGGATGCTACGTCGAGCCGACCCTCGCCGAGGTGGAGAACCACTTTCCCATCGTTCAGGAGGAAACCTTTGCCCCAATCCTCTATCTCATACGCTATGAAGGGGAAGTAGACCAGGCCATAGCCCTTCAAAACCAGGCCAATCAAGGATTGTCTTCAGCCATCTTCACAACGGACTTCCGGCAAGCCGAACTTTTCCTTGCCGCCACAGGCTCGGACTGCGGGATTGCCAACGTCAACATCGGCACATCCGGTGCGGAGATCGGCGGGGCTTTCGGCGGGGAAAAAGAAACTGGCGGCGGCCGCGAATCGGGCTCTGATGCTTGGAAAGCCTATATGCGCAGGCAGACCGTGACGTGCAACTACGGAAGCGCGCTGCCCCTCGCCCAAGGCATCAAATTCGATATCACCTGATCAGGATTTTCATGTGGATAGTCCTTAACAAGTAGTTTGAGATCGATAATTTAATAGTTTTCCCTAATGCCCAACCGATCTGCATTGCAATGAAAAATATGATCTTACCAATGGATGTAAAGGAAGTCCTCCGCAGGCATATGCTGGCTGACGGCATGGATATCATCGTCGATTTTAAAAAATCGAAAGGATCGTGGCTTATCGATCAACGAAACGGCGTCAAATATCTCGACTGCTTCTCCATGTTCGCCTCGATGGCCGTGGGCTTTAACCACCCGAAGCTCAAAGCCGTCAAATCGCTTTTCGGCCGTCTGGCAATTCAAAAGCCGTCGAATTCCGATGCCTACAGTGAACCGATGGCGGAATTTGTCCAAACCTTTTCAACGTTTGCCATCCCCGACTACCTCCCGCATGCCTTTTTCATCGAAGGAGGTGCCCTGGCGGTGGAAAATGCCCTGAAGACAGCTTTTGACTGGAAAGTCCGCAAGGGCTTTCAAAAAGGGTACACCCGGCCCATGGGTTCCAAGATCATCCATTTCAGACAATGCTTTCACGGCCGGTCGGGCTACACGCTTTCGCTCACCAATACTGCAGATCCCAGAAAAACCATGTATTTTCCCACCTTCGACTGGCCGCGTATCGACAATCCGAAGATCGTCTTCCCATTAGACGAACGCAATCTCTCTGATGTCAGGGAGCGTGAGGAGAAGGCACTTCTCCAGATACGACAGGCCATCGAGCATGACCAGGACGAAATAGCAGGCCTTATCATCGAACCGATCCAAGGAGAAGGCGGCGACAACCATTTCCGCAACGAATTTTTCTCCGAACTGCGAAAGATCTGCGATGAGCATGAAATCATGTTCATCATGGACGAAGTGCAGACCGGCGTCGGAATAACCGGAAAATTCTGGGCCCATCAGCACTTCGATGCCCGACCCGACATCATCAGTTTCGGTAAAAAGACACAGGTTTGCGGCATCCTGGCCTCGACACGGGTTGATGAGGTCCGGGACAACGTTTTCAAAGAGGCAAGCAGGATCAACTCAACCTTTGGCGGCAATCTGATCGATATGGTTCGTTTTTCGCATATTCTGAAAATCATCGACGAAGAACACCTGGTGGAAAACGCCAGGATCCGCGGGGAGGAACTTCTTGCAGGACTGCAGGGGCTCGCCCAGAATTACCCGGGGATCATTTCCAACGCCCGCGGCCGCGGTTTGATGTGCGCTTTCGACCTGCCGGATACGACGCAGCGCGATAGATTCAGAAAAGATCTGCTGGCGGCGAGACTGCTGGCGGTGGGTTGCGGTACGAACAGCATCCGCTTCCGCCCGCATCTCATCATTTCGGCCGAAGAGGTGCAGATGGTACTGCGCATTCTTGGAAAAGTTCTTCGCACGTGGAAGAAGAAAGCGTGATGGAAAGGAAAAAGCGAGCCGGCAGACCCAACCCGCTCAATGCCCCCTCGGACTAACAGATCGGCAAAACAAAGGACACTATGGATGTCCGGACAAAGCCTCAATCATCGAAATTCAAGTCTTCATAGGACTCGTCATCTCCATCTTCATTAATGAGGGAAATTTTGATCGGGGAGAGAGACTGCAGTATATAAAAGGCACCGCAATCGTCGCAAGAGACGGTATCTCCGACATCGGAATAAAAATCGATTATGATATCGCTGTCGCAAATTTTACACATGGCGAATTTCGTCCCCTCTTCATCCATGTCATAATTTCTTTCCATTTATTTTACCTCCATAGTTCAGTTTTACGGTTTACGTTAGTAGGGCATGCAACCCGGTGATAGTCAGGTCCTCTCCTCCATTGCTTTGAATTGTAGGGATCGAGGACCGATATATTCGGCACGTGGACGGATCAGGCGGTTGTTGCTCCATTGTTCCAGAATATGGGAGGTCCAACCAACAACCCTGCTTATGGCAAATATCGGTGTAAAAAGTTCGATGGGAATCCCCATGGCGCTGTACAGCGAGGCTGTATAGAGATCGACATTAGGGAAGACCTTGGTTCTTTCCAAAACCACCTTCTCGACGGCTTGGGTGATATCGAAATATTTGGTCTTGCCCACCTTTTTAGTTATCACCCCCGCATATTTTCTCAAAACAGCAACGCGGGGGTCCTCGCACCGATAGACTCTGTGACCGAAGCCGGGGATCTTTATCTTGGCCGCTAATTTCTCCAGAACATAGCTCTCGGCCATATCAGGCGTGCCTATTTCCTCCAGCATTTTCATCACTTCGGCATTGGCACCGCCATGCAGCGGCCCTTTCAGGGCTCCTATGGCGCTGGTGACCGAGGAATAAATATCGGCCATTGTTGCCGCCGTCACGCGGGCGGCAAAGGTGGAGGCATTCAGCTCATGGTCGGCATGCAGGATCAAGGCGACGTCGAAGGCCTTGACCAGATCGTGGTCCGGGATCTTGCCGTGCAGGGTGTAGAGAAAGTTAAAGGCGATGCCCTGGCCGGCGATGGGATTTATCGGTTCATGACCATGCCGCAACCGCTGATGGGCGGCGATCAGCAAAGGGATGCGCAAGGTCAGGCGCTGAGCTTTTCTCAGACTCGCGTCCAGGCGGGTATTGCCGCTGTCGGGATCCCAGTGACCGAGGGATGAAACGGCGGTTCTGATGACCTCCATCGGAGTCACCGCCTTTGGAAACATCCTCAGAATCATCGTGGTCTCTATGGGCAAAGACATGGATCCGGTAAAACCTGCCAGAAAAGCCCGGAATTCGGTCATCCTGGGCAGGCATCCATACCAGAGCAGATAGGCGACCTCCTCAAAGGTGCATTTTTCGGCAAGTTCAACGGCATCATAACCGCGATAGACCAACCGGCCATGTTCGCCGTCGATAAAGCAGATTTCGGAATTACAGGCAACGATATCGGCAAGACCGGCCTCCGATTGGATAAGGCCTTCGTTTTTAGGGGAGTTTTTCTCCATCTCTTCAACCCATTCAAATAATTTTTATTCAGTTGAGCCTTTTGCAAAATGAGAATTTTCGTTCAAAATCAAGGCAAGCGAAAAATTTTACCGCAGGCATATAAGTGATAATCCGAGGATAAAATTTTGAGCATAACGCAGAGTTTGGACGAAAAGGCCGTTTTGCAAGTAGCTCAGTTTTCTAATTATTGTAAACCACGTCAAAACCTCCGACCTTCCTGTGGGCAGCGCCGAGGTTTCACGAGTACGTTCGACAAAGAATCCTTTTCTTCAAACCATCTCTTATTTCTTTTTTCCATACACGAAAAGACCCATTCCTAACAAGAGAAAACCGGACTACAATACAACCAGCCCCGGTAACGGCTTTATAAATTCCTGACGTAGACTGTAGGTATACGCTCCCTGCATCGGGATCAGGAGGATATCGCCCTCCTCAAGACCGGTCCCCCAGTACGAATATCCCCAGACATCATGCGGGGTGCAGAGAGATCCCAACACCATGCAGGGGTGTTCCTGCACTGCTGGTCGGCTGAGATTCAAGATAGGAAAATAATCGACCTCAAAGCGCTCCCACCCCACGGCATTGGTGCCTGCATCCGTAATCACCAAATCCGGCGCCTTCTTGTCCACAACGGTCATCATCAGTTGCATGGAGTCGTTGCATATCCATCGCCCCGGTTCCAGACAAATCCGGCATTTCGCAACAGGGAAAATATGGGTCCGGACAGCCGATGCTATCTCACGGGCAAAGACTTCGATGGGCTGCGCCTCATTCCAAAAATGAATTTCAGCTGAATTTACCGGCATTCCCATTGCCTTGCGCACCATGCCGGCAGTGGTCCCGGCTTCCTGCAGCCACTCTCCTTCCGGAGGCCAATACCCGCCACCGATATCGATGAAGGAAAGCGCCTGCAAAAAATCGGCAGGCATGGCGGCAAGGTTTCCACCGAGTTTCCCGATAAAGGCAACCTGACGCTCCGGCCCCATATTCCAGCTCGAATGAAACTGAATTCCCTGCAAATCGACCCAGTTGCATGTCTGCGCCTTTTGCCAAAAGGCCGGCAAATCCTCGAGACAAATACCGAATTTGCGCCACAACCCTTTGGGATCTACAGATATTCTAACACCTGCCCTCACCCGGCGCTGCATCGTAGCGGCTGCTTCTTCGAGCCGCTCCAGCTCATGAAAACTGTCTAGCAAAACCACAACCCTGTCCGCGTGGTACGCAGCCAGCAGAAGTTCGGATTTGGTCTTTCCCGGCCCGCTGAAGACGACATCCGCAGCCCCGAGTGCCAAGGCCATCTGCAATTCCGTCCCACTTGAAACATCGAGACCGAAACCATTGTCCAAAACGATTCTCGATACCTCCGGACAATTGTTGCTCTTTACCGCAAAATACAACCGGGCATCATCCAACAAAGGAATAAACGCCTTTCGAAAAACCGCGCAGCTCCTCTCCAGAATATCCGTCTGCAACACATAGAGAGGGGAATGGTTCCGGGATATACAATCCAGATAGAGCCTTTGATGAGCAAAATATCTTTCCACATAACCCTTCAGTACGTCTTGAGGGAGCCTCTTGCTGTCGGAAGTTAGGGCACGTTCGATATCTTGCCTGAACATCGCCTTGTTCATGCGCTATCTCCTTCATATTCAACGGACAGAAGCCGTCGCAGGGCAAAGCACTGCTCCTCGAGATCCATATCGGTATCCGGGGCGAAAAGGGCATGGCCAAGATACCAGGAATCGTAGTCCTCAGGCGGCGGTACGACCTGATGACCGACCTCCCGTATCAGGTTAATAGTCATCACCCGCGGATCTCTTCGCAACTGCCCGGCATCTATTTTGGCAATGCGCCCCGATCCCCTGGCATGCAAACGCAAACCGGCATAGTGCAAATTCTCTTTCAATGCAGGTATCTCCACAGGCCTTTTTTCCGCGAAATCCAAGGCGAGCCGCAGAACATCGATGCCACAGGCAAGATGCAACAAATACGGTAAACAGTCCCCACCCGGACGCGGGCTTATCTCCAGAAAGCTGATCTCACCGTCGCATATCATAAAATCGGCCATGCAAAAGGCCCTTGCCAGCCCCAATGCCTGAGCTGCCTGAGCAAGCTGATTTTCCAAATGCCGGCCGGCAATGCCCTGGGCTTCGCAAGTGGTAAGAACATACCCCATTACAGTGCCGAAAGGAGCATCATTTGCCTTTATTTTTCTCGAAAAACGAAGGATCACCACTTTCTCATTCTCCAAGAAAAAGTCACAGCTGCACTCGACGCCGGGAACAAACTCCTCAATCAGGAAGCAATCTGCGGCCATGTTGTAGAGTCTGCTTTCCCGCCTTTTGGTGATTCCTTCCAGCAGAATGGACGCAAAATGACGGCAGTCGGCCTGCGAATCGGAGAAGAACACAAGCTCGCTTCCGCTGCCGCTGAGCGGTTTCAGCACGCAGGGTTTGCCCGCCGAATTGTAAAAATCCGTTGCCTGATCAGCCGTTTCAACAAGAGCGAAACGGGGCGTTTCAATACCTTTTTTACGCCACATGCTACTCATGGCATATTTGTCGCGGCAGAGGCGGATGCTCTGCACAGAAGGAAAGACCAGGGAATACTGTCCGGCCAAATGTGCCGACAGTTCCAAAGACTCGCAGTCAAAACAGGCAACACCTGCAAGGGCGATATTCCACTTGAGCAGATGCGCGGCCAGAGACGATTTGATCGAGTCAAGTCCACCAAGATCGCAGACAATTTCCTCCCCTGCCTCGGGAGCCGGTTCTTTGGCCTGCTGCCGGACCAGTGGGTCTGTTAGAAACACCACCCGTCCGGGAGCCGCCCTTCTGAGCAAATCGATATAATCGGAGGTGGTCCCTACCACGAGAACCTTGGTGTTTGTCCGCATCGATGAACCTATGATTCAACAACCAACTCGGAGGAGATGGCCGCAATATCCGCATTTTGATCTTGGTGGATATGGAGCTTGTACAGCGGACAGGCTTGAAGATGGAAACGTTTCTTCCAGCCGAAATCGCCACAGAGAAAATCGACAACCTCAAAGCGCTCGGAACAGGCCCAACGAAGATGGTGAAAATTTATGAGCTTTGCAACACCTGGAAAATCTCCATGAGTCCCGCCGGCCAGAACAGTGTATTGGCCGTTCCAAACCGCGCCTGCATCTATGGCCGCGACTCTCCCGCCAAGCATGATCGTTGTAATGCGAAGCATTTTTTGCTTTGAGAGCCACACACAAAGACGGGTAAAAGCCTGCATAAAACGAGGATCGGCAAAATAAGAGTAGTCGCCATAGGCGCCCAGATTCAATTCCAGCAAACGATCGATGTCAGGCAGATGGTCAAAACGATACGTTACACCGTATGATTTTAGTTTTTCCATTTCACGCGCCAGATTCTTCTGTGATTTATGTGAAAATTCCTTCATGTACATATCGAAAGAATAACCGTGCAGGCGAGGGAAAAAACGAAAATTTTCTTCATCCAATTGAAACTCGGACCCCAAGGCGGGTTCCGGTTCCGGGGTCAGGTAACGTAGATAAGCCTCACCCGGGATTGCCGACAACAGCTCATCACGCATGGCCTCATGCCGGACCGGGATCCTGTTCTGCTCTATCCACGTTTTACTCTGCCATATCTCCCCCGGGAAAAATACGAACTGTCTTTGTTCACCCAGTGAGGCAAGTGCCAGTAAGCCGCTGGCCCTGTCGTTTTCTTCGGCAATCAGAAAATATGGGTTTCGAGCAAAAGATTCTGCAAAAATCTCGCGTACGCGCCAAAGATCGAAGAAACAGGTCTGCGGCCAGAGTTTTGTCCAAAGATCCCGGCATTCCTCCGGGTCGACGGATGCCCTGATACGTACCATTACAACCTCAACGTCATGTTAAGATTACTTGATTTTCCCTCGAAATATCTCTGGGCAAAGTCCTGCACCACCTCCGGGTCATAGGCTTTACAACTGAAGACATCGAGATAAACGGCATTGGTCAGATTGGCAAAGTGCCCTGAAATAAGTGATGTTTCTATGAGTTGAACCATGGAGTAGCCGGCCACGCGTTCGTCCTCTCCGAAATGGACAACCTGAGTCTCGCCAAAACGTTTCATTTCGATTAGATCACAGAGTTCTACGACAAAATTACGAATGACCTCGGCATCCCGTATTTTTTCAGGATTGCATTCGTAAATATCGATTGCAGAAGCTATCCCCCATGCCTGTCTGATCAGAGCCTCTTCTGCTATTTGCCTTCCCGGTGTGGTTTCTACTTTCAACCGATATAGATTTTGCATGGCCTTCCTTTAAGAGGTTATCGTATTGTTTTATTGTTGTTTTATAGTTTCGAGCAGTGAACGGCTGTTCGTTTAAAAATCTTGGCCTTAAATGCATTAATTATGCCCATTGTAATAATATTTAATAACTTCCTTACATTACACTCTAAATGCCCCTCATCTTCTTAGCATTCGAACATCTTTTCTTAAAAAAAAGAAATACTTTTCCTTTTTTTGATTAAGATTTTAATATTACACATAATATTTAAGAATATGACATTTCCCCCTCCCGCCTTCCTCGGATACTGAAGAAATTAAGCAAATATTGTTCTTAAATATCAAAATATTACAACAAAACGTACATTGATTTTGCAAATTATCGTCACGAAAAATACGGAAATTATTTGCTGATTTTTTTAAAAAAGGATATTTTTTTCCGGAATCATGCCGAACTTTGCTCAGGAGGAGCCACGCCGTGCTGACACGAATGATCCTTGTTTTAAATAACAGCAAGTTAGAAAAGAAAATCGAAGATGGAAATTCTCTGAACGACGTCCAGGTCGAATGCCTCGGTCAAGACAAAAATTACTGGCAGAAAGTAGTTCAGAGCTGCGGTGACGTTATCGTTATCAGCGAA
>JBJKQT010000302.1:0-16183 GCA_046705065.1 Desulfocapsaceae bacterium | reverse complement strand
GTCCGCAACTGACAGCAGGCCATGGACGGCCTGTCTGTCAGCCGTGGTGGACAGGCGATGAGGCCGGAGAGCAGCGTCCGGAAACGATGAACTTTGCCGGATTGTTACTTTCAACTTTACCAAAGTACGCTTAATCCGGAAGAACCATTTTTACCACAGGCAGCAGATTGATATTCCGAGAATATCTGGGCAAAGAATAGTTGTCGGACCGGAACTAGCTCTGTTTCAATTTGAGTAATTCCAGCAGATGCTTTTTTTCTTCTTGTACCAGTTTTTCTATCTCTTTCTTTTTTTCAGATAGAATTTTTTCCAACTCGCCAAGCAACACAAGCGTATCTTTTTCCAATTGAATTCCAAGTTCAAGGGCCTGATCATGACCATAACTGCGGATATCCGCGCGCTCAAGATGTATGCTGCTGCTCAAAAGCTCCGTCAGGTAAGCCCTATAGTCTTGATCCAGCTCTGTCTCCAAATTGAGCTTTTCTTTAAATTGGACGTAAATTTCTTTATGCAGCCGTTCCTGTTCTGCCAGGCCGGTAAACAGTTTCATGGTTTCCAGATCGGCGGCTTTGTCCGCCAGAGCCAGGTAAAGACGGTTGCCGTGATCTTCCAAGGCGATTAAAGCATTTAATATATCTTCCAGGACAAAAAGCTCTCTCATGTTCCCTCCTCTTTCAGATCTGCATCGCTTTTGTAGTAATAGCCGCCCCAATCGATATGTTCCGCCACCAAGGCATGATCGTTCAACCGAACACCTTGCAACACCTCTTCCCTAAAGGTTCGGTAGCCCACCCTGTCCACGATATACCCGATGTGTTCCTTATCCTTACTGCGATCGATATACCGCTCGACGAACTTGTAGGTGTTTTTGATGATTTCGATGAGAGACTGCTTGTCTCCCCATTTGATGAATGTTCTGGCTATCCTTGGATTTTTCTTTCCTGTTCTGCCCATGATAACCATTCGGTACGATTTCGTATTTGATCTGCTCATTGCCTCGGTGGGGCATTTTCTGATGCATTCGCCGCATCCGATGCAGGCATCCGGATCCCGTACCACTGAAAAATCCTCCATGGTTAAGGCACGCGTCACCGATTTGGCACAATTGTCAACGCAGGCTCCGCAGCTGATGCAGCGCGATTCGTCGTATACCGGCTCGACTGTACAGATGATGCCGAAGTCATTCATAACTGCTTTGATGCAGTCGTTGGGACAGCCGGTGACGGCAATCTTGAAATGCAGGTCGTTTGGATAAACAGCCCTCTCCAATTCCTTGGCAAAAACCGTCGTATCGTCGTTGCCGAACGGGCAGACACGGTTGCCTATGCAGGCGCTGATGTTTCTGGTTCCCGCAGACGGATACCCTGTGTCGTCCACGGACAGATCCAATCCCAAATACTCGATGAGCGGTCGTATCTTCGCATTTATCTCAGGAATCTTATCAAAATCGATCCCCGGCAGCTCAAAGCCCTGCCGGGTTGTGATATGCGCCGTACCATCCCCGTAGTTTTCAGCAATTTCATGAATCAGATGAAAAAATCTCGTTTCCAAATGCCCCCCTGGAACGCGGATGCGCAAAGCGGTTTTGCCCCGCGTTTTTGTTACCCGGTAGGCATTTTTCATTATCTTTTTTGTATTGACACTCACAGCACTCTCCTTGAACATCAACCGGCTTCTCCTCACGGATAAGGCCGATCTGTCGTTGATCTTGCATCCAAGACGATTTCAAACTCCAAATCTCTTCGGACTCTTACGTCAGTCTAGAAGCTTTTTGGCCTTGGCGTATGTAAAGACGGGGCCTTCGAGGCAGACATACGTTTCGTCGATTTTGCAGTGCCCGCATTTACCGATCCCGCAGCTCATGTTGCGCTCAAAAGATACCCAGATGGTCTCCTCGGGAACCTGCAGCCTCAAAAGCTCTAAGGTGACGAATTTGATCATGACAGGCGGCCCCACTACAATGAACCTGCCTCTTCCGCGGTTTTTCAGATTGAGATTTGCGATATATTTCGTGATCAGCCCCGTGTTGCCTTCCCAATCTTCAGGGGCCGCATCGACTGTGAGGGTGGCGATTCCTTTTTCCACCCATGCCTCTATCTCATCTCTAAACAGGATGTCGTCGGGCGTCTTGAACCCAAGGAGAACTTCCAAACTTTGCATGCGATCGCTTCCGATAAAGTTTTTGATCACCCTTTTGACAGGGGCAAGTCCCGTCCCTCCGGCTATCACCTTGAGATCCGAATCGAAAAAATCATCATAACGAAAGCCATTGCCGTAGGGCCCCCGGGCATGGAGATAATCCCCGGGCTGCAGATCGAATATGGCGTCGGTTAATCGGCCAACTTTGCGAATGGTCATAAACAGCTTGCCATCCTCAAAATCACTGACCGAAATGGGCGCCTCACCAACACCCGGAATGGAAAGCTGGAGGAACTGACCAGGTCTGAGCGGCCTGTCCCAGGCAAGGATGAAAGTCGAATCGACGGACGTCTCTTTTTTTATATCAAGTATTTTTATCTTTTCAGGTAGATAGGGATTTTTCATGGGATTTTCTCTCGGTAATGACTTCGGTCAAGGTATCGATACATCGGGCAAAGGAGATGTATTGCGGGCAAACATCGTCGCATCTGCCGCAGCCCACGCACTGATGCTTGCCGAAACGCCGATGATAATCATTAACTTTATGCAGGGTTTTGAAGCGCATTTTGTCGCCGTTTTTACCTCGGAACGTATGCCCTCCCGCCATATCGGTAAAACCGTCGATCTGGCATCCGGCCCACCGCCTTCGCCGCTCGCCCATCTTTTTTCCGGTTCCGAAGGCCACGTCCTGCATGGTAAAACACGAACAGGTGATGCAAGACGTATTGCAGCGGCCACAGGCGATGCAGCGGGCTGTGTATTCCTTCCAAAGTTCATGCTCGAAGAGCTCCGGAGTTACCTCTCTCGCATCGGGAATACGCACCTGTTTGAAATTTTTCTCAACAAACCGTGGAGTAAAGTCTTCCTTTTGGAAGGGGGTGAAGTAGTCTTCAAATTCTTTACTGCTCACCTCGGCCAGGATCTCGTCACCGAATCGGAAAGCGACATCGTAGCGATCGGTTTTATTGGCGTTCATGGCTACACACCAACAGCTCTCAAATCCCTTGGTGCATTCAATCATGAAAAATTTCACTTTGTCCCGTCTCCGTTTATAGTAAAAATCCTGATCGGGACCGTTTTGAAAAAAGAGGGTGTCCAACCTATCGATCCCGTTGATATCACAGGGACGAAGCAAGATGGCGATATCCTTGTCCTCTATTTCAGGTACGCTGATCTCCTGATCTACAAAATAGAAAAGCGTCTCCCGTATCGGGTAGAAAACCTCTTTAGGAGAAAAATAGCTCTTTCTGTCCAGTTCCAAATCAGCCAGACGATGAACCTCTTTGTAGGTGATCCGATCGGTATCCGACAGACATCCCTTGTCCTTGTCCACCATCGGACCGAAAATTTTGTACCTGCTCTGCAAATGTTCAAAGAGCTGATCAAATTGTTCCGTTGATAACCGGTACCCCATACTTTTCCTCCTTCAAAACTGAAATACTGCAAAAAAAAGAGAACGCCAAAACGGCGTAAGCTGATTATCGCTTTTCAAACGCAGGCAAACTCGAAAAATTTTATTTTGTATATCAGTCTGCACACCTCTTCGTACCGCAGATTGGATGTCGAAGGCATTGACTTAAGTCAAGTTTAAAAAAAGGACGGCCTGGGGTGATTGGAGCCTTTTCTTTCAGCTCAAGGGATGGTGATACGGCTCACTTAGTCGGGAATACTATGGATTATTTATGTTTTACAGACGAACACAAAGTGCTGACACAAGGTAGTTTTTGCTTCGGTACATTGTATTCAAGCCGGCGGACGCTCATCCAACACCTTCCTCAGGACCATCGCCAACTCCTTTCTGGTCAACGGTTTAAAAGCAAACCCCTTGATTCCTGAGGTTTTGGCCTGCTCCTCGTTGACGAGACTGCTATACCCCGTGCAGAGGATAATCGGGGTGTCCGGCCGTATCTGCATAATCTTTTCGGCTAGTTCGAAGCCCGTCATTTTCGGCATAGTCTGGTCGGTGATCACAGCGTCAAATGCGCCTGGCTGTTTCCGGAAGATCTCCAACGCTGCAAGACTGTCTGTGGAAGTCGTTACCGTATACCCCAACCGTTCGAGCATGGTTTTACACATTTTGACAAGGACTTCCTCATCGTCGACCAACAGAATGTGTTCAGCACCTGATAGATCGATATCAACCTTTTTGGCAGGGACGACCGGCTTTGCCTCAATGGCGGGGAAAAAAACGCGGAAGACCGTTCCCTTTTCGACTTCGCTTTCGCAGGTAATAAAGCCTCCAAGTTCGGAGACGATCCCATGGACAATGGCCAGTCCCAACCCCGTTCCTCTTCCCATCTCCTTGGTGGTAAAGTAGGGGTTGAAAATTTTGTCCCTAATTTCTAGAGGGATACCAGCTCCCGTATCGGAAATCGAAAGCCTGACATATTTCCCTGTCTTGCGGTTCGGATGATATCGAAGTTCTTTTCGTTGCAGTTTACAATCTTCGAGCGCGATTGTAAGAATCCCACCGGTTTTTTCCATGGCATGGAAAGCATTGGTACAAAGATTCATCATAATTTGATGGATCTGGGTTGGATCGGCGAATATGGAGTTGGTTGTGGTGGCCAGTTGCTGTTCTATGGTAATGGTAGACGGCAAGGCGGGACGAAGAAGCTTTATGGCCTCTTTAATCATTTGAACCGGATTCAGAGGCATTCTCTCGGTATTGGTCTGACGGCTGAAAGCAAGTATCTGTCGAACCAAATCTGCAGCCCGCTCCCCTGCTTCCAGTACCTTTTGCAGATCATGAGCCACAGGAGAGTCCGGCGGGCCGGCATCTCTGGCCAACTCGGTATAACCGAGAATGGCTCCCAATATATTGTTGAAATCATGGGCAATACCACCCGCCAAGGTCCCGATTGCCTCCATTTTCTGCGCCTGGACCAGTTGGGAGTGCAGGGCCTTTCTTTCCTCCTCAGCGCGCTTGCGATCCGTAATGTCCATAACAATACCCATATAGCGAACAATCCGATCCGTTCCTTCTTGAAACGGCTTCCCCCGCGACATGAGCCACTTCTCCCTTCCATCGCTTACGTTCAACCGCCACTCGACGCTGAAATCGGTACCTTGCACTACGGATTCCTGTATTCTTTTTACTGTTTCCTCCCGATCGCCGGGATGGATGGTCTTCAGCCACTGCTCATAGGACGGCTTGCAACTATAGGGTTCCAATTCATACAACTGCCAGAGTTCATTGGACCATATATTTTCATCAGTATGGGGGTTCCATACCCATGTTCCGGCCTGGGACGCTTCCAACGCCAGACTGCGCCGCTGCTCGCTCAAACGAAGACTCTCTTCCGCCCGTTTTCGCTCCGTAATTACGTCAAAAACAGCCACAAAAAATTCTTTCTGCGGACTATATACCGAGACGGAAAACCACATTTCCAAAGAGTTGAGATGGTACTCGAACCGTTCCGGAATACCCGTCAAAGCAACTCTGCCGTAAATCGCGAAGAGTTCCGCATCGGTTTCCCGGATGTTGGGAATAACGTCGGTTACCTTCTTTCCTACAACGTTCTTCAACCCGGTCAACGCAACAAAGGCATCGTTGACGTTAAGATAAATAAAATCCTGAGGTTCATTGTCCTCAAAGAGCATTTTACAATAGGCAAACCGGTTTAACATATTGTCAAATAATGAGCGATACAGCTGCTCGCTTTGCTTAAGCGCCGTATCCGTTTCTTTGCGTTCGGTTATGTCCTGAACGACACCCGTCACTCGTAGCATTTCGCCGTCTGCATTGATACTCGGACGGCCGGAGACCCAAATCCATCGGATCCGGCCATCAACCCGACGAATGCGGCACTCGAAACTCCAACCTCCCCGTTCGGCTAAACCTTGACGTACGATCTTTTCCACCTTCGAGCGATCATCCGGCAGTACGTGTTCGAAGAACATCTCAAGGGTCCACTTCCCGAGCGGTGGCGCATAACCGAAGATCCTGCCGTGTTCTTCAGATCGGTAGGCAACCTTGTTCACAAGATCGATTTCCCAAGCACCGATATGACAACTCTCCAGAGCGAAGCGCAACCGTTCGTCACCTTCACGCAGGGCCTCTTCCGCTCGTTTTCGTTCGCTGATATCCACGAGCGTGACGACAATACCGTCAATCAACCTTTCATTGGCACGGTAGGGGAGCACCCGCATGACAAAACTTCTCCCACTTTTCAAGGAGACCACTTCACGCTCCACTGGAATGGATTTCTCCAACACCGACACCGCATCAGAAGGAAGTTCGGACCAGTCGAACGGATCATTCAGATACCGAAAAGGCCGCCCGATATCGGCCGGAAGCAGGTCGAAAATAACCGCCATAGCAGGAGAGAAACGTTTGATGACGAGTTCTCGATCAAGAAACATGGTTGCAATCTCGGAACTGGAAAAAAGATTTTCCAAATCGCTTTTGCTTTGATTCAACTCCTCCATCTTCTTTTGCAATTCGGAATTGACCGTAACCAACTCTTCGTTGGTGGATTGCAGTTCCTCGTTGGTGGATTGCAGTTCTTCATTGACCGTCATCAACTCTTCATTGGCCGACATGAATCTCTCGTTGGTGGTTTCGAGCTGTTCATTTGCAGACAGAAGTTGCTCTCCAGTGACGCGCAACTGTTCCTCCAACTGACGAACCAGGGAATTTCTCGACATATCGCTTCCCGAGCCTTCGGTCTCGTTGGCCTGTATATCCAAAACTGCGGAAGGCACGTGGGGTTCAAAAATAACTAAAGCCAACTTGCCATCCGACGGCTTTTCTCTAAGCGGTACGACGATCACATTGACCATAACTTCGCCGCCGTCGGCCGTGACGTTAACCCCTCGGTATACGGCTTCCTTCCTGGTAGTGAATGCCTTATAGACGGCAGCTCTGAGTGAAGGCCGCAACTCTTCCCTTGCCATTTTCATCAAGTCCCTCGTCGGCTTTCCCCCCGGCGTCAACAAGTAGGATCCTGCTCGATTGGAAAAATGAACCACCTCATTTTTCTCGTTTATGACTACATAGGCCGTTGGTATGTACCGTTCCATCAGGTGCTTTTGGGCAAGGGCGAGGCTCGTCTTTTCGTGAACCTCGGAGGACGAAGCAAAGTAATCGAAATCTGAAATTTTTCTGGCGGTGCCAAGAAAAGGAAAGAGACTTTCGCCTTTTGCCTTAGCACCCCGGCGCATAAATATTTTCCACTTTTTAGCAATGGGAGTAAATAGGTCGCCGTAGTTCCCAGCCGTTTCAGCCGATCCCAGAAAAAGAAAACCACCCGGATTTAAAACCTGATGAAACAGTGGAATGAGCAGTTGCTGAATCTCCGGGTTCACGTAGATCAAAAAATTTCGGCAGACGAGAAGATCTATCCTTGAAAAAGGTGGATCTTTTATGAGGTTATGATGTGCAAAGACGATCATTTCACGCAGTTTTTTCTTCACCCTCCAGCAATTCTCACTTCGGGTAAAAAATCGTTTGAGTCGTTCTTCGCTCACGTCTGTGGCGATATCGTCGGGGTAGAGGCCGGCCCTCCCTTTGGCAATTGCCTTTTCATCCAAGTCGGTTGCAAAAATCTGTACCTTTGTCTGCAGATTTGCCTTTTCCATGTATTCCAGCATCAACATGGCAACCGAGTACGCTTCCTCGCCGGTGGCGCAGCAAGCGTGCCAAATCCGCACAGGTTGTTCAGTTTTCCCCTGGTCGAAGAGCCGCGGGATGACCTCGCCTTCAAGAAACTCGAATGCACCGGAATCACGGAAGAAATTTGTCATTCCGATGAGCATCTCCTGGCGAAGAGCGTGCCCTTCTTGGGGGGTCTCCTTTAGAACGGCAATATAATCGCTTAATTCCTTTATTCCATTTACAGCCATCCTCCGCTCAATTCGCCGCAGAACGGTATTTCTTTTATACGAGCTGAAATCGTGGCCGGTGTTCGTTTTCAGAATCGTAAATAGCGTCTGCAACTGCTCATCCACTTCCGTAAACGTTGCGGCCCCGTTGGGAAGGAGACATTCCACCTCGGCAAGCGCGGTAAGCCTGGTTGCAATTTCTTGCGCAGAAAAGACAAAATCAGTTAAATCATTGATGACACCCGTGCACTCCCTTGCCGGATTGACTGTCTCCCCCGAATTCTCAACAAAAACACTTCCTCCTGCCTCTTTGACTTTTCTTATTCCTTCACAGACATCGACACTCACGCCGGCCAAAACAACGGCAACCGTTCGAGCCCCTCTCTCCAGAGCAAGAGAGGTGAAAAAACGGTCTATTCGGCCTTGCGGAGCCATTGTCCTATCTGCTGGGACGATTTCGAACCGATCTTTATGCACGACCATATCCGTATCCGGAGGAATCACATGGACGATATTCGGGCGCATGGTCAGGCCGTCTTCGGCTGTCAGCACTTGCATCTTTGTGTACTGGCTGATCAGTTCATTTAGAAAAGAGGTCTCTTGTCCAAACACGACAAAAATGATGCCGCACCTTGTGGGGATGGTGCTGAAAATTTGCTTAAGAGTTTCATGGTCACCGTCGGATGTGCCGATACTCACCGTTACGGAAACCGGTCTTTTTTGAAGGGAAGATTCGTTTGGAAAAACGTCATCAGTTTCCGAATGGAGTAGTTTTTTTGGTGCCATGTATCTGTTCCTTACTAGAATCCCGAAGCATTGCTACACGTTGATTCCGCTACAAATTTCGAGTCTGTAAAGTTTTTCTGCATCGAGAGATGTGCCACTTTCGGGAAGGGAAAGGAAATGTCGAGGCCCATGCTTATACAATGAAGGAAGAGTTTCAGCAAAGGAAGGTTTTTGCTCTTTTCTTTTCATATGTTACATGATTAACGCGATAATTTTTCAAAGCAATCTTCAGGTATTTCCACTCCTGATTTTCAAAAGATATTCGAAATGGCTCATAAAATCGACCTGTAAATTTCCTCGGATCCCTTTTTTGTAAAGAGGCGCCTTACATGGAGGAATTTATGCCCTCGGTTTACAAAGGGAAAAAGAATCCTTTATTTGACATTCAAAAGGGTGGCGGTTCCCGCTGAAAGAGGAAAAACTCTTGACATTTGGATAAAAATATTATATTGACACGATTATAAATACAATCGTGTCAATTCGTCGTTCGTTTATCTAGGAGACCCGCCATGTACTTTCAGACAGCAGGTGTTGAAATCTCCCCCTGGATCCCCCCATTGGTTGCCTTTTCCGTCTCACTTCTCACGTCTACCGGTGGAATTTCCGGGGCCTTTCTGCTGTTGCCGTTTCAAATGTCGTTCCTGGGATACACACATCCATCGGTTAGCGCCACCAATCAATTGTTCAACATTGTCGCCATTCCAAGCGGCGTCTATCGGTATTTCAAAGAAGGCCGGATGGTCTGGCCGCTTGCCTGGACCGTCGTAGCCGGATCCCTGCCTGGGGTCTTTCTCGGGGCCTGGATCAGGATATCCTATCTTCCGAAAGCCTCCAGCTTCAAACTCTTCGCCGCAGCGGTTCTTCTCTTTATCGGAGTGAAGCTGGTAACAGACCTGGCTGCAAAAAAGGCAGAAACCGACAAAACAGCAGGCGAAAAACGCTTTGGAGAACTTGTGCGAAACCATCAAATCTCGATTATGGATGCAAATGGACATTCCCGAGGGAAAAATCCTCTTCCGGCAGTACAAGTCACCTTTTGTAACTTGAAGCGTTTCGGCTACTCGTTCTACGGTGAGAATTTCGATGTCTCGATCTGGGGCATCTTCCTGCTCAGCCTTATCGTGGGCATAGTCGGCGGCATTTACGGTATCGGCGGCGGAGCAATTATCGCCCCGTTTTTTGTAACCTTTTTCGGCTTGCCGATCTACACTGTGGCAGGCGCCGCGCTGCTTGGCACCTGCGTCACCTCTTTTGCCGGAGTGGCGTTCTATCAGATGCTCGCTCCATTCCATCCGACCATGTCCATTGCTCCGGACTGGATGCTCGGCCTGCTGTTCGGATTGGGCGGAATGGCCGGAATGTATCTGGGGGCCCGCTGCCAAAAGCATATCCCGGCCCGCGTTATCAAATGGATGCTTGCTGTCATAATCTTTTATACCGCTGCAACCTATATCGTCGGCTTTTTTAAATAACCGACCGCCTTTGTCCACGAACCGTCGGCCGCCGGTCATCTCTCCAAAGGCGGGAATCGTTTTTCCGGTTGCATGACCTGGGGGATACGTATTACCATTATCTCAGCAAGCAAATAACATAACGAAAGACTCCCCTTTTACCACTATCCCAACTCCAAACATCATGACATACCGAATCGCACTTGTTGAAGACGATGAAATGTTGAGGGCAAACTATTCACAGGCCCTGAAACGTGAAGGCTATACGGTCAACAGTTATGCAGGGAGACAGGAAGCTCTCGGCGCCTTTGCCTTACAGCTGCCCGATCTCGCCATTTTAGATGTCATGCTCAACGACGAAATGGAGGGAGGGTTCGAGATCTGCCGGGAACTCAGGCAGCTTTCCCCCACCATCCCCATCATCTTTCTCACGGCCCGGGATTCCGACCTGGACAAGGTATCGGGACTGCGGCTCGGAGCCTGGGATTACCTGACCAAAAACACCACGACGCTCGATTTTCTGCCGGTGCGCATCTCGGCGCTGTTTAAAATGCTTGAAGCCCTGCGGGGCGCAGCCGACCAAAACGAACACATTATTACCGCCGGAAAACTGCGTATTGAAGAAGAGCGTAAACAGGTCTACTGGAATAACAAGCTGCTCAATCTGACGCTCACCGAGTTCTGGCTGCTCTTCTCTTTGGTCAGACGCCCCGGCCATGTCAAATCCCATGAACAGTTGATGGAGTCGGCCAACGTTGTCGTCACCAATAATGCCATAGCTGCCCATATCCGGCGGATTCGTGAAAAATTCCGGGAGATCGACTCCGACTTCGATGCGATCCGAGCCGAGTACGGCATGGGCTACCGCTGGTTGGAATAAGTGCCCGATGCGGATTTCCCTGCAATTAAAGCTTGCTTTAATTTCCCTCCTGCTCCTTGCCATTCCCTTCACCGGCTTCAGGTTAAGCGGAATTTTAAAGGACAACCTCCTGGAGAGCCGGCGCGAAACCCTAATGTTCTCCGCCCGCGCGGTTGCTTCGGCCCTTGCCGGCCGGCCGGGGTTGTTCGACCGGGAATTGTTCCACTCCCTGGATCAAAACCGCGACCTTTACCTCTTCAAGCTGACCAACCCCATGCGTCTAAACGGCAAATTCGACGACTGGGAGCCGCAGCTCAAAGAGGCGGAAGATTTCGGCCGGGATCATGTGATCTACTCAACCGGGCCCTACGGTCCCAACTCACTACACTTCAAGCATCTCGTGGGACAACGGGGTGATTATCTTTGGGCCATGTTCCTGGTTACCGACCATAAGGTTGTCTACCAGGAACCCGGTTCCGACCGGCTCGACCGTTCGGATCACCTGCAGATCGGCGTAGAAGACAAAAACGGCAAGCTGCACCGCTATATCATGACTGCCAAGAAACCTGGATGGATCAACGGTTTTGAAATACAGGAAGGCTTTGAAGAAGCCCCGCCCGTCGAAAACGACAATATCCAGGGTGTTTGGTCTGAAACCCCTACCGGATACAGCATCGAACTCAGAATGCCATTGTCCATGGTCGGCCATAAACTCGCCTTCGCGGTGGCCGATGTCAACGATCCTGTGACAAGGGATGTAGAAACCGTCGTCGGCACAGCCGACCCGGGGCGGATCGATCAAATCGGCTGGCTGCTGCCTCCCGCCACATCCATTATCGATATATTGAAATCGCTGAACCGGCCGCACTCACGGATCCTTATCGTCGATACCAATCAACATGTCCGCGCAAGCTATGGAAACCTGAAGGCCGGAGACGACGAGCTGCCTGTCAAGGAGGAAGGGTTGAATGCCTTGATCAATGGAATTAACCGGGCTCTTGCACCGATCTACCGCCTGTTCACTGAATCGTTTTCATCGGATTTCAACGATTCTTCACCGCAATCGGCAACGCTCGACATCAAAGGCGTCGAGGAAGGGCTGGAAGGCAGGAGCAGCATTGCAAACTACCGCATCGCCCAAGGCCAGGTTGAGGTCATGGCCGCAGTCACTCCTCTTTTTGAAAAAGAGAAGGTGATCGGCGCCGTAGTGGTGGAACAGACGACCAACTCCATCTTGGCTCTTAAAAATAAGGTGATTGAAGAATCCATCGGTATGACCATTTTGTTTTTCCTGTTCGGCGGCGTAGGCATCTTCCTCTTCGCTTTCCGTATTTCCTCCCGGATTCGAAAACTCAGAAACCAGGCGGCAGCGGCAATTGCCGAAAACGGCCAGATTCTCGATGTGCTCCGGCCGGCAAAGGCAAAGGACGAGATTGGCGATCTCTCACGAACCCTTGCCTCGATGCTTTCGCAACTTAAAAACCAGAGCGAATACCGCGAAAAGATGGCTGACAACCTGGAGCACGAAATGCGAACGCCTTTAGCCAGCGTCTCCGCCTCTTTGAAAAATCTCGCCCGGGAGACCAAAGACCTGCCCGAGCATCTGAACAACTATGTGAACTGGGCATTGGGCGATGTGTTACGCATGGAAGAGCTTTTGACGTCCATTCGGGATGCAACCAATCTCCAGGAGGCCCTGGACCAAGGGTTCAAGGAAAACTTCGATCTGGCCGAGGCTCTGTCGCTGTGGCTTGAGCACAGCTGGCAGCCGGCTTTCCCGGAAGTGGAATTCACCTACAACCGGCCGGAAGGCTCCTTGCCCCTGGACGGCGATCCGGACCGGATACGTCAAATGCTCGACAAACTTATTGAAAACGGCGTCGCCTTTCATAAACAAGGCACACCCATTGAGCTTCATCTGACCCGGGAAAAGGAGGCCATCTCCCTCCAGGTTATTAACCAAGGGCCGGAGATCCCGCCTGAAATGCAGGGTCAGATCTTCAACTCCATGGTCTCCATCCGCAGCCAGAAAGATTCAAAACCTCATCTTGGGCTCGGACTTTATATCGTTCGTACCATTGTCGAGCACCATCGGGGAACCGTATCTGCGGACAACCTTACCGACGGCAGACAGGGGGTTGCTTTTACCATTCGGCTGCCTATGTAGACATCAAGAAACCTGAAAAATTCATCGTCTCTCAAAGAGAGTGCCATTCAAAAAAATAAATGCCGTTGAATAAACTTCACATGAGAGAAATTTTATGAAAAAAATCACACTCATTTTCCTCATCCTTCTTTTTTTCTGGCCAGGGAATCAAGGTTCAAACGCTGCTACTTTACCGCCCGAAAACCCGTCTTCTCTCGTATGGCCTTCAAGCCTGCCGGTTTACGACCACATAGTCGTTATCATTGAAGAAAACAAAGATTATGATGAGATTATTGGCAATACAAAAGCTCCTTATATCAATAACGTCCTCAAAAAAGAGGGAGCTAACTTCACGAAGATGTTTGGAGAGGAACACCATAGCCAAGGCAATTATTTTTGGCTCTTTTCAGGAGACAATCAAGACATCGGCTTCAAAGATGAGGTTCCTTCTAAAAAGAAGAATCCCGGGTATCCGTTTAAGGCAGCTAATTTAGGTGAGCAATTATTAACTAAGGGGTTTTCGTTTAAAGGCTATGCTGAAAACCTGCCACAAATCGGTTTTACCGGCGATTTTTCGAAGGACGGTCTTTACGCGAGAAAGCATGTCCCTTGGATTAGCTTCGCCAATGTACCCAACGGTGTTACGGCTGCGGAGTCCTCCAATCTGAGGTTTACAGACTTTCCATCCGATCCTTCACAGTTTGCCAACCTCCCCACCGTCGCTTTCGTCATACCAAATCTCGCCAACGATATGCACAACGGCCGGGTCTCCAAAAGCATTCCTGCAGGTGACAACTGGTTGCAGAAAAACATCAATACCTACTATCAATGGGCTAAAACTCACAACAGCCTTCTTATCCTTACCTTTGATGAAAACGATGACCAGAGCCATTACCTGGGACTGACAAACCCGTCTTTGGACATCCGGTCTTGTAGTGAAAGAGGAAATAGCCGCCGGCGCTGTATCGACTTGCAAAATCGCATTGTGACTATTTTTGCCGGAGCCCATATCAGACCCGGTGATTATTCAGAGGGAAAAGGCATTACACATGTGAACATCCTTCGCACAATTGAGGCTATGTTCGGACTATCAAAAGCAGGTGCGCAACAAGAGAACGCTGCAAAAGGTCGTATATCGGACGACTTCATTATTACGGACGTATTTGAGACAGTTCGATAGCATGATCGAATATAGAATGATTGTTATTAATTTGATCGAGGAAAGATAGCGGATAAGTTTTCTCGTTGCACCTATCACAATGCTTCGAAGTAACGAGGAGTCTACCCCCGGAAAGATGTCAAGCCAGATCAAAAAAAAGAATGATGATAAAATGACACAAGCCCTGCAGACAAGGAGAGAACATGAAGACGATCGGCCTGATTGGAGGAATGAGCTGGGAATCAACAGTGCCGTACTATTCGTTTATCAATAAAGAAATAAATCGAATATTGGGGAGGAACCATTCAGCGAAAATCGTTTTGTACTCGTTTGATTTCGAAACCATAGAGAGAATGCAATATGAAAACAGGTGGGAAGATCTTCGTCACTTGATATTGGAAGCAGGATTGAAGTTGAAAAACTCGGGAGCGGACTTCGCTGTCTTGTGCACAAATACGATGCACAAGGTTGTAGACAACTTTGAAAGGGAGGTTGGAATACCGCTTCTACACATAGCGCAAGCGGTCGGTGAAGCGGTTTGTGAAAATGCAATCAAGCGTGTTGGCTTATTGGGAACAATATTTACCATGGAAGAGAACTTCTATAGGAAGGTCCTTGAAGAAGTTTTTCAACTGGCTGTCATTATCCCGGAAAAGAAAGATCGTATGATAGTGAACTCAATAATCTACGAGGAACTGGTAAAAGGCATCATAAGAGAGGAATCAAGAAAAGAATATGAGCGAATAATGAGGGAAATGAAAGACGCTGGCGCCGAAGCGGTCATCCTGGGCTGTACTGAAATCGGCCTCCTCGTTAAAGAATTCGCGATACCGATCTTTGATTCAACGCTCATACATGCGCATCAGGCGGTCAAATTAAGCCTTACGCAATAACTTAGAATAAATGGATAAACCAGATGAATCTCCCCTGCCTGCCCCAAAATCATTATCACTCCAAACGCTTCAAGATGTGATTGCCACTAATCCAACCCCTCTCTACTTGACCACGGCAGGTACGCCACGATTATTAAAAGGAGAACAAATGGATAGGAATGACCTTCTTGTTGAGCTGGAGGAAAAAGGCTTACGCAATGACGCAGTTCAAACTGATAAGTCTCTAAAATATTTAAATATCACAAGAGACACAGGTGAATTTCTCAGACTTTTGATCCAGGTCACACGCGCTTATAGCATTCTCGAGGTGGGCACGTCCAACGGCTACTCGACCATTTGGTTGGCCTCTTCTCTTCCATCGACGGGTAAGGTCACGACAATCGAGCTTTCCGAATTGAAGGCAAAAGAAGCAAACCACAATTTAGAACAGGCCGGTGTTTCAGAAAAAGTTACCCTGTTGCAAGGCGATGCACAAGCAGTGCTTGGGGAGTTGCAAGAGGAATACGATATTATTTTCCTCGATGCAGACCGTTCTCAATATATGGCAATGTCAAACGACATATTGAGGTTGCTTAAACAGGGAGGATTGATCGTGTGTGATAATGCGGTATCCCATGAATCCGAGCTCTCCGAGTTTATGGCGCATATAAAGTCGATGTCGAGTTTTTCGACATCGTTGGTACCCATCGGCAAAGGTGAGTTTTTAGCGCACAGAGCAGCTTAGAAAAAGGGATCCAAAAATATTTAGCCAAGAGGCTGAATAGCAGCAGATTTAGTCTCCTGGCTTCCGGTTTCTTTTTCTCATTCAAACTATCTTGGCGACAGCCGCAGCAAAATCGGCCTCAACCTCGGCCAGGAAATGATCCCACCTGTCTCCGCAGGCGTAAAAGGCCATGGAGGCAAGCTTCTTGGTCAAAATGGCAT
>JBJKQT010000301.1:0-9072 GCA_046705065.1 Desulfocapsaceae bacterium | reverse complement strand
AACAAGGGAACACTTAACCGATTTCCAATAATAAAACACACCAACAGAACCAGTGATTTTGTCGTTAATATGGCCATTTCTAAGATCTGACTGCTCTGTTTTGGTTCCAAGTTTACCTTTCTACTATCCTTCTAAACCATGGGGATCAGCGAAAACCCAACCAACATATAGAGACATTTTCGCTATTTTGAAAGTAAAGATAACTCCTGAATATACGTAACAAAAATGACTTCTTGTCTATGATATACATTGAGGCTTTTAGGAGTATCGCGAAGGCACAAGGGGCTATCGTACACAGCCTTCAATTAGGCTTACTGTATTCCAGGTTGGCAAATAAATTCATGGTAAATCGGGGACCGCAAACTATTTTTCAGGAGTAACTAATATACTTTCTAATTCCAGATATATATGCTGGACACGTTCCCAAAAATCAGCCTTGTAGAGGCCACAATTTGAACAAAGAATCAGACGTTTTTGTTCGAAAAACTGTGTCACAAACCGTTTCAAGGCTTCCATTTTGTCAGGTGAAAGGGCATTTGTTTCCAGGAGGGTCACGTCGATTCCTGCCAGGAACAATCCCCCCAGCTCGGTATCCAAAAGTCCAAGATCATTTTTACCGATCTGGATTGCTGCCAAGCCATCAAGGTTCCATGATTTGATCAGAGGCAGAAGTTGCTGGAGGTTCCCGCAGCAGTGGAGAAATACCAAAACACCGACTTTTCTGATGAACGAAACTGCCTGTATATAAAACGGGGTACAGACTTTATCCAAATCAAGGGGATTGATCAATGGAGCCTGTTCCCCGGCCAGATCATCGGCAAGAACAATTCCATCTACCCCTTTTTCCAGCACATGTCCGATGATGTTGAAGACTTTTTTTTGCTCAGCTACATAGGAACGTAACGTTGATTCTCTGTCTTGAATCCAATTCATCAACACGTCCATCATCCCTTTCTTATTAACCATTCTCTGAAACGGCCCGTCGATCACCGCTACCAGGAATCGGGTTCGGTCTCTGAGATCAGGACCGAGCTCCCGTGGTTCAAAGTACCTGTATCCCAAACTCTTATTGTCGTGAGGTTCTTCCGACACAGAAAGACAGACCATGTCATGGCCAAGTTGGGTGGCTAATCGAAAATGATTATCGAGTGTATCGTCAAGACCCGCCCTTTTCAGGAAAGCGGAACCTATCCAGACCTCACCCCTGGGGATTGGATACCGGTCTTTCGCATCCAGTAGACTTTTCAGACGGACTGCCGGATTCTGTAGTGATATTTCACTCATTGTACCATTCTTGAAAAAACAAAAATCCAACTCCTGGAACTTTGCCTGCACTGTTCATGACCACAACCATTGCTCTAGCAACATATCTATATTACGTAAAGTAAGGCAATGATCGATGATATCATTGCCACCCCCTTGCAGCAATTATTTTTTCCGGAGCAACCCGCCCGATACAGGCATATGATGCAGCCTTATTGATTGGTCCTTCAACCCTAAACGATTCCAAACCCGGCCATCGGAAGAGTGATGCTTGCATGCAACAGGTTCCGGTTATGTCATAATTGCATATCCATCTATCAATTTTATCATTTCCATAAGTCGAAATGTTCTACTATTAATAATATTCTATTTATTTAAAAGATGCATGTTCCCTGTAATATTAAATATTTATAGATATATAATGAAACGATTCAACGATTTTATTCGGGAATTTTTTGACAACGCCAAAACGATTCCTCTTTCCAAGGTTCCTTTTGAAAGTGAAGTGAGAAAACTCTGCGAGCAAAATACGTGTGGCAATTTTGGAAAATGCTGGACGTGCCCTCCTGCTGTTGGATCAACAGAGGAATTGCAAGGCAGACTCACACAGTTCAATCAGGTTATCATTGTAAACAAAATCTATACGCTTGCGGACAGTTTTGACTGGGAGGGGATGAAAAGCGGAGCGAAGGATTTTCAGTCAAATATCCTGAAATTAAAGCAGAAAATCAGAAAAGCAGCTCCTGATTTTCACTTTATTGCTCTTGGCGCAGGTACGTGCGGGATTTGCGAAACCTGTACATATGGACAGCAGCTTCCATGCAGAAATCCGCAGGATGCGGTTGTTTCAGTCGAGGCGTGCGGCATTGATGTAATGAAGATGGTGAGCGAAAATGGATTAGCCTATAACAATGGGCCAAATACCGTCACGTATATAGGGGCTATATTCTTCGACCGGAAACTACAAGAATAAGGTGCGACCATGAGGATTAGATACGTCTCATATCCGCCTGCTCGCTATTGTGGCTGAGATAAAAGATGATAAAATTTTCTGTCACTGGATTCCGATTATCGGCATGATGGATCAGGCTGATCGTGAGATAACTCTCTTCATCGAGGAGATCAATCCATTTAACGTTACCGGAAAGATTTGCCTGTTTCAGATGCCCGGGGAGCATCATTACACCGGATTCCGGCTTCATATTTAAAACAGCTTCCTCTATTGTTGCCGTCTCCAGTACCTTTTTGGGGGGGACGAATCCACGTTTACGACAGAGCTTATCCCATTCTTCAAACAGTGCATCCCCGAAGTCCCCTTTGAGGGTTATAAAAATTTCGTCTTTAATTTCATCAGCATGAACAGCAGTCTTTAGAGCGAGAGTGTGGTTACGATTCACAAGAAGAACCACAGGCTCCTTGAAAACATCATGAAAGACAAGGTTTTCTGAAAATGGATAACTGACTTTTGGCAAAACAGCAACATCAACTTGCTTTGATAGAAGACCCGTTACAATGGCATCAGGGTATGCCGGCATATAATTTATTTTAATCCGAGGATTGGCAGATTCAAAAGGGCTGATCACATGGCTTAAATATCTCTTCACACCGTAATAAGGGACACCAATAGTGATTTTTTCCATCCCACCTTTCGCAACTGATTCACACAAAAAATCAAAATCATTAAGGATTTTTTCAATTCCCTTTAAAAAGTGTTCTCCTTGTTCGGTTAATTGGACTCCGTGAGTATCCCTTTCGAACAATTTGATCCCTATTTCTCGTTCAAGCCCGGAAATATGGCGGCTCAACCCTGGTTGGGTCATATGCAGATGGTTGGCGGCAATCGAAAAGTTCAGGTGTCTTGCCAACACCACGAACTCCCTAAAGTAACCGAGTTTCATATTTATATCCCTCTGTAGTATTCCGTAATGAAACTATACCACGATCAAAGAAGTGTGTACACACAGCAACTTCCAATTATGCAAAAATTGTATAACCGTTTCTTTTTTATCATTTCCGTTTGTTGAGAAAGCTCTCTATACAAAAAAAATAAAACTCATATCAAATATTGGAGGTGACCTGCATGATCATTATCGGTGAAAAGATAAACGGAACCATCCCAACCGTTGCCGAGGCGATTGTCAAAAAGGATGTCGATTTAATAAAAAACCTTGCCAAAACGCAGGCAGAAGCTGGTGCTGATTTTATTGATGTCTGTGCATCTGTTGACGTCAAAATTGAGATGGAAACCATGAAATGGCTCATCGACCTTGTCCAAGAGGTTGTAGATACTCCTATAGCCATAGACAGCCCGGATGCCAATGTTTGCGTTAACTCCATGCCTTTCTGTAAAAATCCCGGCTTGATCAACTCCGTTTCCATGGAAGGGGATAAGGTCAATATCGTGTTTCCGGCCATTGCAGATTCGCAATGGGAATGTGCCTGCCTCCTTTGTGACGATACAGGCCTTCCCAAGACTGCGGAAAAACGTTTGGAAGTATTTGATGCTTTGATGAAAAGGGCCAACGAGTATAATATTTCCCCCTCTCGCCTTCATATTGATCCCCTTGTCGAGATGCTCTGTACTTCAGAAGACGGCATTAACAGCGTCCTGAAGGTGATTGGCGAAATAAAGCGTCAATATCCAACGATTCATGTAACCGGTGGGGCAAGCAATATTTCATTCAACCTCCCTGCGCGAAAATTTGTAAACCAGGCGTTTCTTGTACTGGCTATGGGTGCAGGAATGGATAGTGCCATTATCAATCCTTTACACAAGCACATGATGGGTTTGATTTACGCAACAGAAGCCCTCAAAGGCAACGATGAATATTGCATCGAATATATCAACGGCTATCGAGAAGGACTCTATGGTCCTGTCAAATAGAGAGGGAAAACGGTTGCTTAACTTTTAAAAGAGGATTGTAAAAATGACCAAAATTAATGAAGTGAGATTGAATGTAGAAAAGGGAAAAACCAAGCTTGTCGCAGGCTTGGTTCAGGAAGCTCTTAATGAAGGTCACAAGCCCAGCGAGATCCTTGACGCTATGGTTGCTGCCATGACCGTTATCGGGGACAAATTCTCATCCGGGGAAATTTTCGTGCCTGAGATGCTGATTGCTGCAAAAGCTATGACAAAAGGCGTAGACGTTCTTAAACCACATTTATCCGGAGAGTCGTCCACCTCTCTTGGTACCTGCGTTATTGGTACTGTTGCGGGAGATCTTCACGATATTGGAAAAAACCTGGTTGCAATGATGATCGAAAGCGCGGGTTTCAACATTGTTGATCTTGGCGTGGATGTTCCTGTTGAAAGATTTATCCAGGCAGTCAAGGAAAATGAAAATGTGACACTCGTTGCATGTTCCGGCCTGCTCACCACAACGATGCCCGCTATGGAGACTACTGTTAAGACCCTCAAAAGCAGTGACCTGGGTGGCTTCAAAGTCATTGTCGGCGGTGCTCCCGTTACCAGTGAATACGCAAACGCAATCGGAGCCGATGCTTATGCTCCCGATGCCGGAAGTGCAGCCACGAGAGCAAAGCAACTCGTCGCCGTAGCAGCTTAGTGATAGAACATCAACGTCAAGGGAGTTTAAATTATGTTAACTGCAAAAGAAAATCTGCTTGAGACAATTAACGGGGGAAGCCCTGACCGTTTTGTGAATCAGTTTGAATTTATGGAACTCCTCGTTTTTATGCCGGGATTTAAATATGCATTGATGCCAGGAGAGACTGTCGTGGACGGATGGGGTGTAACCTTTCAATATCCAGAAGGGCAGATCGGAGGTTTCCCTCTGCATGACGATGAGCATAAGGTGTTAAAAGATATTACCCAGTGGGAAACAGTAGTAAAGGCGCCTGTTCTGGATTCCTCCGATGAGGCTTGGGCCCCGTCCATCGAGATCGCAAAGAGTGTGAACCGGGATGAAAAATTCGTGGCAGCAGGGCATTTTCCGGGTGTTTTCGAAATGACTCATCATATGATGGGCATGGAGGACGCGTTAATGGCTCTGTATGAAGAGCCTGAATGCATGCATGGGCTTATTAAGAGGATCTCGGATTTTGAGCTGGAACGAGCTGAAATGATAATTGATCGTATAAAACCCGACGCTCTTTTTCACCATGATGATTTTGGTGGCCAGATATCCACATTTATCTCACCGGATATGTTCGAGGAATTTTTCCTGGAACCTTATAAAAGAATATACAAATTTTGGAAAGATAATGGGGTTGAACTGATTGTCCATCATAGTGATTCGTATGCAGCAACTTTTGTGCCCCATATGATTGAAATGGGAATAGACATATGGCAGGGAACCATGACGACCAACGATATCCCAAAATTAATCAAAGAATATGGCGGCAAGATCAGCTTTATGGGTGGGCTTGACAGCGGTGAAATAGATTTCCCAAAATGGACCCCTGCGATTTGTGCAGAGCATGTGGAACGGGCATGCAGAAGTTGCGGCAAGCACTATTTCATTCCGAACCTGACCCAGGGGCTGAATTTCAGTTCTTTTCCGGGAGTGTATGATGAAGTGAGCGCTCAAATTGATATGATGAGCAAAAAAATGTTTTAAAAATACCTCCCTGACTCTTCCTGAGAGCCAGATAGTAACAGCACCTTTTGCTGGAAAGAAGTTTACACCCCGCAAAACACTCATCAGTGGCCTGTTTGCAACACTCAATTATTCCCCGTTCCCAATTAGATTCGTGAACGGAAACAGGATTTTTTTTGCTTCCTGGTGACCTATAAAAACCAAGTTTTCCAGAGAGGGAAAAATGAATTTATTGAAAAGCTATTATGGAATCGCTGTAACCTTTTTTGCATTTTTACTTGTATCGGCAAGCTATAACGTCGCCCATGCTTTCGGTCATTACACACCTGGAGCCCTTGGCTTGAATGCCGCCACCCTGCCCCCACCCGGTTTCCACTACACCGGCTATAACATGTACTATACCGCGGACAAATTGCACGACAACAACGGCAACGACGTACCTGTCGGTCTCGACCTGAACGTTTTTGCCATCGCCAATCAATTTACCTACATATCAGATCACAAATTCCTGGGGGCAAATCTAGGGGCGGACTTTATCATTCCTTTGGTCAATGTCGATGTTAAAATGGCAGGAGTTAATGAGAGTTCTTCCGGCATTGGCGATCTTTATTTCGAGCCGTTTGTGCTTGGATGGCACACCCCTCGATGGGATGCCGCGTTTGCACTTGGTTTTTATGCTCCTACAGCCGATAGTGGTAATCCCTCATCAATCGGCAAAGGGAACTGGAGTTTCATGGAAACTGTTGGTGCCACGTATTATTTCGATGAATCCAGAACCTGGACCATCTCACTTCTCACACGCTGGCTTCAAAATACTGAAAACAGGGATACCAACATAACTCCAGGGGCCGAAGTCGTCGCCGAATACGGTCTGGCAAAATCCTTCCCAAGCAAGGACCATATACTGACTGCCGGAATAGCAGGATATACGTATACCCAGCTGACAGAAGATTCCGGCGTAGGTGCAAGTGATGACAAGTTTGTTGGCAATGCCATAGGCCCGGAAATCAGATATATGGGTTTCAAGCCGTTTCCATTTCAGATTAGCCTGCGCTATCTCACAGAATATGGGACAGAAAACACCACCGAAGGCACGAATGTTTGTTTGACTCTTATCGGTTCTTTTTAAAGAAAACCGAATTGGCCGTTTGCTCACAAAACAATGGCACCGGGAAGAAGTAACAGCTGCTGTTACGCGATGTTTCCGATATGCGAAGCAGCAGCTGTTTCATCAATTCCTAAAAGCAATCTTGTCAATCTCATCGCAACGAGGTTACAAACTTATTTTCGCTAGTTACTGTATCGATTATTCAACGATGAAAGTGACCCGATTTGAAATATACTCATGACGAAATCACATACGATACGCGTGTTACCGCATGGTAAACAGATTGAGGGAAGAGAGGGGAAGAGCCTGATGGAGGCTCTGGTAGAATCGTCGATATTTCTTCGCTCTGACTGCGGCGGTAGAGGTCGATGCGGGAAATGTCGGGTTAACAAAATTTGGCCAACGGGTGAGACTGAAAGCCTCCTGGCATGCAAGACCAAGGTAACTGAGAATGTAACGATTGAGATTCCAGCAAGCTCTCTGCTTTCAACGTATATAACTGGCAAGGCTCCGGCATCCTTCCCGCGATCGTTCATCAATAGAAAAAAGTCACAGTATGCTGATGAGAGTTATGGGATCGCGGTCGATCTTGGTACCACAACAATAGCCGTCTACCTTTGCAATAGATCTGAAGGGACGATCCTGTCATCAATCGCTATGAAAAACCCCCAGTCCCTTTATGGGGATGATGTTATTAGTCGCATAGGTGCAATTGAAAAGAAGAGTGACAATCTCGCGTACATGCAAAGAATTGTTGTTAATTCTATAGGATGTGGAATTGACAGATTGCTGAAAGCCATATCTTTGGAAAAGAGAGCCATTGAACAGATAGTGGTTGTGGGCAACCCTACAATGATCCACATTTTCTACGGAGTTGATCCACGTCCCATAGGTTTATCGCCTTACAAACCAGTATTTTACGAGGCTAGAACCATAGGTTCAGATACGGTGGGGTTCCATCTTGACCATGTGCCTCTGCTAACACTTCCTCAAATTTCCGGTTTTATCGGGGGCGATATTCTAAGCGCTGCCATCGCCACCGACCTTGGGAACCAACCAGATGGAACGCTCCTTGTTGACCTGGGTACCAATGGAGAGCTTATATTCAAGGCCAAAGACAGGCTCTTTGCCACATCCTGTGCCACCGGGCCGGCATTTGAAGGGGCTTCACTTTCCTGTGGCATACAGGCAATTCCCGGAGCTATTAACAAGGTGGAGATTGCCGACAGACGCAAGTTCCCCAAATACACCATTATTCATCCCCAGGAGAAAACACGCCCTGTGGGTATCTGCGGCACAGGGATAATAAGCGGAATCGCAGAACTGTGGCGAAAGAGAATTATCAACACTGGAGGGGCGTTCAGTAAAAAGAACAATATAGAACCGTTACGACGGGACTCAAAGAACCTGCCGCATTACCTTCTGGTGGAAGCCGATGACACCGAGAACATACCTACTATTTACATTAGCCAGAAGGATATCCGTTCCGTCCAACTTGGAAAAGCCGCTCTTATTACCGGTATTGAATTTCTTTCCAGGGCGATCGGCTATTATCAGCCGGAAAAAATCATTATTGCTGGCGCGTTTGGAAGCTATATCGATAAAAATGACATGATAACGATTGGCATGCTTCCTGAGATTGATCCTGAAAAAATAGAAATTGCAGGGAATTCAGCCGGAGCCGGTGCCGTGATGCTGCTGTGTGAATATGACTATTTTAACTCCGCCATTGAGATAGCAGAAAAGATTACTACTCTTGATTTGGCCACTGAGATGAATTTCCAGGAGATATTTGTGAAAAATCTTGGTTTTCCAATCAACAGCATTGATCTTTTCCCAAATTGATTGAGAGAAAAAAAGGAATATTCTCCAAATTCATCAAATGGATCATCCAATTCAGGCATTTTCCCCTTGCTCAGCAGCGACCATAGTCATGACTGTGATCATCTGAACTTCTACCACGAAGTTTCAGTGCTGTATATTTATAATACCTCAACTTTCCGGATTGATTTAACGTGTTGAAAATTCACTTCTATTCGTTGCCAATCGCCTGCTTGTTTGAATGAACTCAACCGCCGCGCCCATGATGGCATCAATCATTGCAATTACAATATGTTCTGCGTACTCACCCGATGACCTCAC
>JBJKQT010000300.1:0-11169 GCA_046705065.1 Desulfocapsaceae bacterium | reverse complement strand
GTCCATTTCATCAACTCGTCTGGGACTTCGTCATACGACCCGGCATTCAGCTTCTTCAAGAGGGTACTGCCCGTGAATGCGCCCACGCCGACGTTGAAGGAGAAGGAGACCAGGGCGTCGAATTGGTTCTGGGAAAGCGATACGGTGACATGATCGTTTATCGCTTTCTCAAATCCCCCGAGATCCTGTGCAAGAAGATCCAGCACCTGCTCCCTGGTGATGCCGCCGGAGTAGTCGACTCTTTCTCCGTTGATGGTAAGGCACCCGGATGATTTCTCTCTCGCGGTAAGAAGATGCCCGACGCCGATCGTCGGCAAGTCGGCCGAGTCCTTGTAAACCTGGAGTTTGAATCCTTCCCATTGTGACAGCAGATCCCTGCCGTGGTCGCTCATTTCCATGACCTTTATCTCCTCGATTTTTCGTTGTTTATCTTATCTGCACAGGCTTATCAGTATTCCAGTTCGACGGCTATCAACGAGACCGAGGTCTTCAGCCGCCCCCAGATCCAAATGGAAAGGGTATGACACTCCGGGTCAATGGCGCTGTGTTTGCCTTCAATGGCAAAGGTCTCGTCGAACGGCGCCGAAGCTATCTCCTCGACCAGAATCTCCCGGTGAATATGCGCCTTTTCAACCGGGTCCCATCCGCCGATAATCAGTTTGATCGTCATGCCGCCTTCGTTCAGAACACCGGCAACTCTGAAGCGCCTGACATGTCTTATGCTCGGGGGGAGGGGTATGGCCATGGTGCCTGCTGCTCCCTTGTCCGTCTCCCCGGTACCGATGTGCGGAGAGCGGGCTTCGGTCGCCCCCACGCGGAAAGCGGGCGGGATGTCTTCTTCCCCTTCAAGCGGGTTGACAAGGGGAACCGCGCGGAACGGCAGCCTCAGCCACCCCTTTCTCAGGGATTCATGGAGCTCATGGCGGGTGATGGATCCAGGCGCCACGGTGCCTGCATAATGCGTGCGGGAAAAATCAAGCGCATTTTTTCCAATCCTTCCCTGGCTGTCCAGTCGAATGATAGCCAGGATCAGACCGTCACTCACGTCCGATTCCAGGTCGACGTCGATCACGGTGTAGGACTCGCGCCGGCTCGTTTCGCCTCCACCGGCCTGCAGGGGATCGGCTTCCTCACAGACAAGAGATACAATCAGCACGCCGTTCGGCACTGAATGCGTGATGACGATTTCGACCTCGTCGGTGAGCTCGATCTCGCGACCGGATCGGTCGATGGCAGTACCGGGATGGACGATTATGATGTTTTCCCCCTTATGCGACACGGCGAATCCACTGACTATCCCCCAATGGTGCAGTCTCTGGTTGTGCCTTAAGCGAGCCTGCACGTGGAATTCCTGCTCAGCCAGAAAATCCTCGGCCTGAAGCAGCTGGCCCTTGAAGTAATTGGGACGTATTTCGGTAGTTATTGTTATCTTCATGGTCTGTCATCCTCTCGGAGGTCTTTTGGATACATCGCCATCGCTTTAGGTTTGTTTATTTTTTTTCATCCATCCGCCTACCAACTTCAGGAGCTATTCAAACTCCAGGTTCAACTCGTAAAGGGTGTGGGCCGGTTTGGCCAGGTCGATGACACGCCTTATCCTCTGCTCCAGCTTCTCACTCGATACCCGCGACTTTTCATGGCTGGCAACCCTCACATGGACAGCGAACCAGTAGGGCCTGTCACCTCCGAATTGTGTCGTGATACCCACGGCAGCCTCACCGATCCTGAACCCCGCCGGTCCTTCTTCCACGATGCCTATGACGGACCCCTCAGGTGTGTAGAAATCCAGGAGTTTCTCCATGTACTCCCTGGTTCCTCTCTTGGCGTAAAGGGGCACGATGCGGGAAAGCAGCTTTCGTTCCTGTTCAAGGGAGGGTCCGTCGACACCGGAAAGCGCCACCCAGCGCGAAAGCCAGGGGACAAATTCATTCGGCGTCTTCAACGGATCAAATATCAGGGGGACGGATGCGATCCTCTCCGCCAGGGCTTTCTCACCGGTCCCAACGCCACCCGATCCCTCACCTTCTGCATCGGTTTTTCCCGGCCCCAGGAGGAGCCCCTCAAAAATCTCCAAAAGCTTGGCCAGATCCTTGCAATCTTGATAAATAGCAGGGAGATGAGCCAATAATTTTCCATGCGGACTGTACATTTTCAACCTCTTAAACCAGCCGAATCCATTTATAGTATGTTGGAATGGAAAACCAGCCCCGAGAAATCCATTTTCACCAGTTCGTGAGCCCGGAGCCGGACGGCGATGAGCCTGCCGGCGGTGTCCGTGATCAGACGATCCGTATCGGCCGTTGCAAAACAACCCAGCCGTGTGTCGGCACCAACGGTCGAATGGACACCGATCTGTATGCCGACAGTGGAAACATCGAGAAGGAACTCCCGCTCCGATGTCGCCAGTCTGTGAAGTCTAAGCCCCCGTATTTCGACGACCTCTTCCATATCTTCCAGCTGCTCGAATATCTCTGATAAATACACGGTCCGTCCGAACGGCCACCCTTGGCTGTCCGGACCTCCTCCCGGGAACGGATCAAAGCGTCTCTCCAGTTTTTTCAAGGCCTTATTCTTCACTTCGTCAACCGATGCACCGGGAATGATGCGGATTTTCGCGCCAATGGCCAGAAAAAGGTAGTGCGGGCCGGTGACATGCAGCCGCACGGTAAGAAGACGCTTCCTCTCCAGTTCGTCTCTTACCAACTCCAGGAATCTTCCCCGACCGCCGTGGCGGTATCCCATGTCGGGCAAAACGACAACGCTCACATGGCCCGGATGGCAGGTTTCCTCGTTTGCTCTCTCCCGCTCTTCCAGGTTCCTCCCAATCAGGCAGAGCGCCCTGGCGATTTTTGGGCCCGAGGGATCTCGCATCGCAAAGGTCAGGGCCAGATGCTCATAATCCTCGGCGATCACAGCCCGTTGCGGCCGGCTGAGGTTGACGACAGCCTCCCTCAGCGCCTCATCGACCGACTGAACCGGCGCCTGCAGCAGGCTCTGCTCCTCAGCCGTATCCACATCCCGGATGAGCTTGAGAAACGCGATCTTGCTTTCGCGTGTGACCCGATTCAACCGGTAGATCAGGATCTCGCTGAAGTAGGCAAGAAGCTCGATCAGCGTCACGCCGGGGTCGGACGGGTTATGATTCGTCCATTCCGGCGCATAGCGCGGGATCATGGAGATTGCCTCCTCCACCAGGTCCGCAAAGGTACGGTCATCGAGATTCGGTATGTTGAGCGGCATAACCCCCCTTCACCTGTACTTTTTAAGGCTTCGTGAAAAAGCCGATCGGCTGCGCTGGTCCGCAATTCTCATCAGTTCAGGCGGCATCAGGTTCGATGTTTCCGGCAATGGACTATGGCAATCTCTGTTCACTGCCAAAAAACTGAAGAAGACGGCGCCGCATGAACTGACCTTTTGTGAACACTGTGTAAATCCGGTACTAAAGAAGTTTTCACAAACCATTGTGGATCTTCTGAGTTTCCACTAAATTGACACAGTGTTTATGAGAAATGCGGGCTACGCTCCCAGCAGAATCCTGTGCTCACCGGAGCAGACCAGGAATATGCCGCTTGCCAGCAGTCCATGACGCTCTTCGGCCGGCGCGATCCTCAGGGAACGGATGAAATCCAGTCCGCGGATCGATTCCAGCAGCCCATAAAAATCCGATTCCCCAGGACATCGGCCAAACTCCCATCCCTCTCCCTCCGGGCCTCCCGTTACCGGATGGAGGAAGGCGATCAGTTTCTCTTCGCACCGCCTGATCAGGCCCGCCCCGGTATGGGCGACTGTCGGCACGATTGCAATCTCCAGGGAAACCCGCACATATTCCGGAGCCAGGAGAACAACCCCGGCATCCGGGCTTTTCCGCTTGTTCAGATAGTTGTCTACAATGCGGAGAAGGGCCAGGTCCGGCAAAGGCGCCGGGTCTTTGCCATGTGGGACGATGACGACGCTTACCAGGCCCGGGACCGGCTGCCGGCCGCCCGGATCGGCGGCCAGGTCACGGTTCGGATAGCATTTGGCTCTCGCTATTTTTGGCGACGCCGCCCTGGCCAGGTCCTCGTAATCCTCGACGGTGACCGCACAGCCGCGATGCCTGAGCCACCTCGCCCCCCTTTCCCTGACCGACGCCCACGCCTCGATATTCTGTCCGCCGGTCGCCGGATAGTGGTTGACCACCGAATCCACGTAGGGAACCGTGCTCCTGAGCTGGGCGATCCCGCCGGAAGGCTGGTTGCCGGCTGCCCCGCCACCGGTTAGGTACCTGGCCAGCCTGATGTTGTTCGCCCCCGCGGCTGGGATAAGTCCCGTGATGCCGTCACCGAAGCGGATTTCACCGCTTTCCCGTTCAACCATGAAATGCCGGTCGCTATGCCCCGAAGAGAGAAAATCGCCGACCTCATGCCACCGAACCCAGATCTGCTCGATATTTCCTCTGGGATCTCGGCTGATCGCCAGAATATCGTCCCCTTCTTCCCGGCGAAGCTTCTCCAGTTCGGCTGAGGGCGGCATGCCGGGTTCCCTGACCTGCAGCTGCAATTCACGCAGAACAGGAACCTGAGCGGTACGAAAAACCTGGTTCGGCCGCCCGTTGCTCGAACCCAGCAGCTCCTTCTCAATAGTGGTGGTCTGAGTCGCCGCAACCGTGTTGAGCAGGATGCCGCAGGCTTTGGTCGTATGCCCGTACCCACCCGGTTTCCATGACGCCCTGAGCCAGTACAGTGTCCCCGGTTCCGGCGAGAACTCCGCCCACGGCGTCATATCTTCTCCCGGCCACACGGTTATGATCCCGGACCTTGTCAGGGCCAGGGTATCGTCGTCCATCCTGGCGTCTTTCCATCGGCCGGAACTGTAGTATTGCCATGCCATGGCAGACGGAGGCTCTTTCGCCGGACCCGAACGGACGGCTATTCTTCCGTCCCGGCCATCCAGATTAAAGAAGATGTCCAGCGGCAAGCCCCTATGGCCGAAACCCGAAGCATTGAAGCCGAGATAGAGGAAACGGCCGGTTTCCGTCGATGGCTGAAAGGGCGGAAAGGAGCCGGGGGTGACTATCTTCTCGAACGCCAGGTTGTTGTTGGTCACGGTGAATCCGGGATCTTCCGGCCCCACCATGGCTGAAGAGATCACCGTGAGGCGCTTGATCGACGGCGGCGCGGGGGGCGCCGCGCCCGGTCCGGCAACTTCGCCTTCATAGCTGCCGGTTACGAGGCGGGCGCGAAGCCAGCCGCCCTCCACTCCATTGACCGTTGCCGGGAGAGCGGACGGCATCGTAAAGGACACATTGCCTCCTTCGGTCAACGCCTCGGTTTCGTCTTTGCAATCAAGCCCGCTCCAACGCCTGCCATCCCAGTACTCCCATGCGATCCCCGGACGGCCCAGTTTGCCCGCAGCCGGTATCGGCGACCCCTTGCCCGCTGATGCCGGGTTCGTCAACTGGATGCCGAGCCTGACCTTTGAACCGGACGTGGAAAAGACATCGCTTTTAACATAAAACACGTCGCCGAAGCGGGGAGACGGACCAAGGGGGTAAAAATCCTTGGACAGGTCGATGGGCAGGTTGTTGAAAAAGGCTGCATCGAGCTCCCCCTCCTTCACCTCCCAAGCTGCCGATATTGTAATGCTCTCTATCCGCAACTGCCGGCCCGTGGTTGCCTTGCCGGCTCTTTCTCCGCCCTGCAGGCGATCAAGCAGCCGGCAGCCGAGCCACCAGCTCTTTTGGCCCATGAGCTCCACGGGCGCCCATTCCGGAAGATTTGCGAACACCACATCTCCGTTTCGTGTCAGTTGTTCCGTGGTATCCCTGGAGGGTGACAGGACCGTCCTCCCATCTTTGGCCGGAATCCACCACTGGATGCTTCGACGGGGCGATCCGCCTGAAACCCTGAAACTGAGGCGCAGCTCCGAGATGCCTTTCCCGGCGAAAATGCAACCACAACCGAGGTAGAATTCATGAGGCACCGGCCGGTTCGCGGCAAAGAGCGGTTTCAGCGTCGCAGCCCCAGCCGCGGCAAGCGAGCTGTTTTCCCCATAGAGGTCCGCCACCGGATCGAATGCTATCACCTTTTTCAGTTCAAGATCGGTCAGGGCCAGATCACGCGCCGTCTCGAAGACGATCGGACCGTTTTTACCCTCGCCGGCCACCTTTGTACGGGCAGGCACATAGATGGGAGTGGGCTTGCGGGGGAGCTTGACCGGGTTGAACGTCAACGCGGCACCGGCGGCGACCGGCGGGGTCCGCGAGAGATTGAGGGTATCCAGAAAGACATCGTGATGCTTGTCGGGGGACTTGTTGAGCCGCTCGATGATCAATTCGCCGTAGCGGGAAAATATCCGCAGCATGGCACGGGCCAAGGGATCGTCACGGTCGGCGTCGACGCCCAGGCGCTCCCGTACCGCTTCGGCGAGAGCACGATACATGTCCTCTCCTGACCGGTTGTCTATTTTCGGAGTCTTCCACACCATCAGAGAGTTCCTCTTTCAAGGTAGAACGGATAGACCATGTTGAAACGGTTATCGGTTGTGCGTACGCGATAGTCGATGCTGATCAAAAGTATTTCGTCCCGCGAGCCGGAGGCTGTCGCCTCGACCTTCAAAACCTCTATGCGCGGTTCCCATCGCAGCAACGCTTCCTCCACGTGATGCTCGGCCATGCCGCGCGTACCTGCCGAGTTGGACTCGAAGACAAGCTCAAACAGTCCGCAGCCGAAGTCGGGCCGCATGACCCGTTCACCCTTGGAGGTGGAGAGAATTATCCTGATGGACTGCCTGATGCTCTCCTCGTATTCCGCCGGGGCGAAGCGCCTTTTTCCGGTCCCGGCATCTTGCGGGGTATCGCAAGTCTCGGGAAACTGCCATCCGACCCCAAGGAATTTTGCCATGTTGCACGCTCCATATATCCATTACAAATTGACCACAGTGCCCATGCGAAATGCACGGTTAGCCGCCGATGAGCACGGTCATCTCTCCCTTGACGATCTTGTTCGGCGGTCCGACCGCCTCCAGCACCGTGTCACCCATCCTGCAGGCCGGAAGGCCGTTGATCAAAACCGTGGCCGACCCGTCGATCACCACCCCAGGCCCATGCGGAGGAATGGGCAAAGGAGTTGAGCAGGCATGGATGTCCGCGCCGCCCGCCATCCCGGAAATCATGCTCCCCATCTGGGCTGCGCAGGCTGCCTTCGTGGCTTCCTCTGCCGCCTTGGCCGCAGGGGCGCCGGGCGTCCCGGCCGCGGCAACAGTGGCTGCCTCTGCCACTTGTATCGCGGTGTCGGAAACCTGTTTTGCCGCCTGGAGAGCTCCGGCCACCGCCGCCGGCACACCGCGCCAGGCCGGCAGCTTGCCTATAAAGACGTTCAGGCTTCCAGGTCCCGGCCCGAGAACAGGGGGAAGCGGATGGGCAACATTGTCGGTTATGCGTGCTCCCGGTTTACCTGCCATACCCACCTCAGTTCAGATTGATCATCAGTCCCTGGACCGTGACCTGACCGCTTGCCTTCAGGTCCAGGGCGGTATTTGCCTGGACGGATACATCCGTCTGTGATTTTATTTCAATGCCGACAGCCTCCATCGTCAACTTGCCTGAGGACGATTTTATGCTGATATCCGATTGCGACTCGATGGTAACGGTATTTTTCGAGGCGTCGATCACTATTTTGTTGCCGCTTTTGTCTATTATCTCGATGGTCTCGCTCCCGTCCGTGTCGTTGAGACGGACGATGTGACCGCTCCGGGACTTGATGGTGCGATGGTTGTTCTTCCCGTCGTTGTTGTCTTCCGGCGGTGTGTCCTTGCCGTTCCAGAGACTTCCCAGGATATACGGGAAATCGACGTTGCCATGTTCGAAGGCGACCAGCACCTCATCGTCGACCTCCGGCAGGAAGTACGATCCCCGGCCGTTTCCGGCCATCTGGGCAGCGACCCTGGCCCAGTGACTCTCCACATCGTCGCTCAGCCAGGGGAATTTGACCTTCACACGGTGCATGTTCTCGGGGTCCTTGTTATTCGTCACCACACCCACAACAACGCCGAAGAAACGATCGCCATAGTCACGTTCCCCAAATAACGACTGCATTCTATCATTATTGATCATGTCGCGTTCCTCATTGCTGAGAATGCTGTTCGATACCCAACGGTCGGTTTGTACGAATGTTCTACGCTGGTAACATAATATGAACCGCTGAAACGCCTTCCCAGCCCCTCAATCGATACGACTATACCCGCCTTCAAATCGGGCCGGCCGATGCATATCCCATGTCCTTCGACATATCTCATTGCCGATTCGGACATCCAGCTTTTCGCTATTTGATCGGCTTCAGCCTGGCTTTGTACCGGTGACTTCACGGAGTTATCCCCGGTGTTTCCGAATGCCTTGCCCACTGCCGACGGTCCGGAAGATACGTTTCCCATTGCCTGAACATCCCCCTTTACGGATCTGGCGGAGAGCTCTTTTTTCTCCTTCGGGTCCCATCCCTGCACATTGATCTCCTCGACCTGATCCAGGGAGCTCAGACGAATGCTGAAATCGAGCAGTTCTACCTCGCGCCGCAGGGTTATCCCCGCGCTCCTTTTAATCTGGCGAGGCCGAAACAGGAGCGTGCGGTCACTCACTGCCATTTCGTAGCCTATCCTCACTGCCCTGTTTTGCAGGAAGGCATAATCGGTCTGGTTGTGCTGGAGGACATAATCCAGAACCACCTTTGTATCAGTGACGTTAGGTGTCAGTCCCCAATCTTCTGCAATCTGTTTTGCGATTTCGCTGTCCTTCATCTTGAGAAAGGTGCGGGTCTTCCTTTTTCTCATCAGTCTATGACGCCGGTCATAGCCGCGCACTGTCAATGTCGGCGGCTCTCGGCTGGGGAATTCCGGCTCGAGCCCGGTGATTTCACCACTAAAAACCTTTTCCTGCTTGTCCCGATAGCCTATTTGGATTTCAACTATGTTTCCCTCTTTGAAAAGATCGTCATCGATCCATTTAACTTTCATTTCCGCGGTATCCCAACATTGCAGAGTGAAGAGAAACATGCCTGCGGCACCGATGTCGTTCAGGACGGCGACGGAGACAAGATCCGATTTCGCCTTAAGAGGCAATTCCGCCCCGTTGATACTGATTTTAAATTCGGGGGCAAGAGTATCGAAATTACGGCTGTCAGTCATAGTCTATTCCGCTGTTCGAACCGCCTGTTTTTTTCAAAACCGGGATAAGCAACTCAATTCCCGGTCTTAGCTCCAATGGATTGTCGATGCCGTTTTCTTCCGCAATCGCTCTCCACAGGGAGGGATCCCAGAATTCTTCCGCAGCGATTGAACTAAGTGTTTCCCCTTGCTTAAGGATTTTGATTTTTGCAATATCGGAAGATTTGAGATCCTGTTTGTTCAAATCGTCGTAATTGGTCCACCATTCTTTGAACGTGCATTTTGAGGACGCTCGCACAGGCGTACCATCTTCCATAAACAGGGTGAACTGCTGTTCCAACTGCTGCAAAACGCCCTGAAAAAATAATTTAACGGAGCCCCAGTATAAACGACAGACAGGCGGCCTGTGCTTATCACCATGCTTGGCTACAGTAGTGAGATGAAATAGACGGTTGGTATACTCCCGCACATCTTGCTTTTTGGCGGTAGGGGTGTCATACGTATCAAAGAACAAATCAATGCTTAACGTGCGAGGATCCCCATTCGTAAACTGCAGTTCCGGCACGTCACGCTGGGAAGCGTCTGCGCTTTTCCAGTTTGCGCTTTTGCTGAAAGTTAACTTGTTTGGATTGAACATTGCCGAGAATCCGTCATTCTTGTCGAAAACAAGCTTCTTCCCCTCTTTTTCAGGGACGATTATCAAATGTTCAGGTTGTTTATTCCCCATGCCGTGTATCCCCTCCGCTCCCGTTCAACCGCCATTTTACGCATGATTATCTTCCAGACCTTTTCCGCCATTTCCTCAATATTGATTTGAGCCGTCGGCTCTTTGCTTTTCTTTTCAGTCAGTATCCCCCCTGAATTTTCGGATACCGAAACAGAAGCTCCCGGTCCAAGCGGATTAGCCGCAGCGTCCCTGGTCTGCAGATTGACCCGGGTTTCGACCTCGCCAGAATAGCGATACAATGACGTGCCGTGAGTTTTTTTCGTCAAGGGCGGGAAAACCAGCGGCATGGCACTTACAGCTCCGGGGGCGTATTGGAATGAACGCTCGCCATGATTCGCCCTGCGATACAAAAGCTTTGGCAATACAGACTCGCTGTTTGTTTGCGATGACGGACCTCTTGTTGCAATTGCGGCAGAATGCATCGCAGCATCATGCCCAGCGACCGGGACCGTTGCGCCGAATCCATATGCCACAGCCATCCGCCTATCTGTACCGGGAACAGCCGCCGGCGCAACGACATTGAATCTTTCCATACCGCCAGTCTCGCCTGAACGGTTGTTGATCGGCAGATTCCCGGCACTGAGGCCGTCCAGGGCATGATTCACCCTCGTGCGTGCCAAGCGCAATAGTATGGTTTTTCCCATTCCGGTTCCACTCAGGAGATCATTCACGGTGGCGAACATGGCCCCGCTGCTCTTGGTTGTGGAATCCGAAAAGGACCTTGCCCCACGCAGGCGCGCCATGCTTCCCGGCATCCCGCCCGGACGCCGGGACCTTCGAAGGGTATTTCCGGTTATCATCGGCAAGTATATTGTGCCTGCAGTCTTTTTGAAGACCGACGTGCCGGTCGGCGACACTGCCCTCACTGTCCGCGGATCTCCAGCCATTCTATTCTCCGGATCGATTGGACGAGCGACAGGGAGACTGACTGCCGGAATTGCCCCAGCAGCGCCCAACGTGCTTCCGGTCAGATTGATGTCGACAGGGTGAGCAGGACTGATGTCCCGGTCAGGGAGCGATCGACGAAGACCGGTTCGGTCTTTATCCATCGGCAATAAAGCACTCCGGAAAGTAAAGGCCTGCGGTTGTCTGAAGAAGGCAAACTCAGCCGTGCCGACCGTATCAGCGGCCGGTGTTAACGGTTTCGGGTACACTGCCGATGCGCCGTAAGCCACACTCTTTTTTGTGGTGGTCTTCAGAGGACCGACCGACAAAATTCGCCGACGAAGCAGAACAGCATCAAGGGCAGTGCGATTGAGAGGCTGCAAAACATGTCCGGGAAAGGGTGCCTGGATAGGTGTCTCAAC
>JBJKQT010000299.1:0-7615 GCA_046705065.1 Desulfocapsaceae bacterium | reverse complement strand
TATCATTTGAAAAACTCACAAAAAAGGAAGTAGCATATGACAATTACTATAATAATAGTTCCATAAAGAACTAGAGTCCTAATATCAATCATCTTTGGCGGAAGCTCCGCTGTGTGTATTGGGAAATTTTAGTGTGAATAAGTAGACTTGATATTTTGTGAGCCGCCCACAGTCCCCCAAAATGGCCTACTCAGCTCTTGATGTTGAAGATAATTTCCCTTGAAATTATTTTTAATATCAGATCAGCGTATCCGGGATTTTGCTGTTAATGCTCCAAATCTTCCAATGGAAGAAATAGAAGTATAATCACCTTGGCATCAAGAAAGGGTCAAGATTAAGCCAATAGGCATCAAGAAAGTATCAAGATTGAATATTCAAAGGGGTCAGTGGTAGCAGATATCTATTGGAAAATAGACTCTTTGATTTCAGTTTCACTCTATTTGTGATGGCAATGTTGAGTGAGGTTGGACTACGAACAGGTTGAGATGTTTCTGAGTTGTGTGTTTCTGCCTGTCCGCCTCAGATAGAAGTTACTAGCAACTATTTTCCTGAAAACAAATAGTAGATGGATCCTAACAGCAATACCAAAAAGATTATCAAGTGCAAGATTGATGTATGCATATTTCGTCCTCTCATGATCGCAAACGATTCTGTTCCCCATCAGGTAAGAACGAGCGTTGCTCCTATGGGGTGTAAAGGGCGGCACCTCTCACAGTATGGTTTATTAGAGAAGGAATCCAAAAGAGCCCACCAACTTTTGCCTACTCTCCTTAAAATTTGAAGGGTTAGTTGTGGTTTTCATCTGCCCCTCTCCTCTTGAGTTTTCTCAGGAAGTGTCCACTTTTTTCCGACTGTTGCATCAGTGCCTTCTGATTTCGTCTGGTATCGAAATAAAGTACCTCGCATTTGGAAAGAAGAGATTCGCGGCGGTGCTCACCGATTTTGCTGCGAAGTTCTCTCAAAACCTCCCTCTCTTCCTCCTCATGTTCCGTTAAATGTTCAAGGAGATCGACAATGGAAATTTCGAGAGATTCGACGGCGGTACCACTGGGTATGGCAAGGATATAACGAAAAGGAGAAATTTCTAAAAATTCCAACCCGGGAATTCTCTTTAGGCTGCTGAGGGGAGGAATCACAATCAATCCCGAACCTTCCGAGACCTGAAGGATTTCTATTTTACTGTCGGGCGTTGTTTTCTGCGTTGTAAGGGTTTCAACACACCTGACGATAGCTTTGGCCCTGTCAGGATTAATAGCATCCAACAGATGAATGATACGCCGAGGTAAGGTTAAGGTAATGGGAGCGCTTTCTTCTTGAAATTTTGGCGGACGCCCTTTCAAGGGAGATTCTTTATTTTTAGCTTTCATATGGCTTTCGACCCTTTTTATATTCAACTGCTATTACAGCGTCATTTAAGAAAAATACACTATATGCTGATCAAAATAACAATAATGCTCAGCAAGCAAACAATCTGGCTCATATGATCCTTTAGAGCGTACACTAGAGGATCCATATTCATCTGGCCTCTATGAGCCAACAACCAGGCCCGGCTGACCCAGTAAAAAGCAAGCAAGCACAGTATCCAAAAAAAATGGTGGTGCGTATAGAGTAAAAGGATTTCCTTGCTGTTGACGTAAAAAGCCAAAACCAATACGGAAATATAACCGGACGCAACTCCCATGGTGCAGATGATATTCAGATCCGTGCATGCATAGCCTCTCCGTTCTATCTGTATTCCTCCTCGATTGCACAAATCTATGATTTCAGCATACCGCTTCAGTAGAGCAAGGCTCAGGAAAAAGAACATGGAAAAGGCCAGCAGCCAGAAAGAAGGATTTACTGCAATGACAGTGCAGCCGGCAATTATCCTGATTGTGTAGAGACCTCCCAGCATGAGGACGTCGAGAATGGGTTCGCGTTTCAATCGTATCGAGTAGAAAAGGCTGGCAATAAGGTAGAGGGTCAGGATCAAAGCGAAATTTTCCGGGAGTAAAAGGCAGAGAAAAATCGCTATAGCAAGAAAGACAACAATGCTGATCTTTCCATTTGTGATGGAGAGGCTATTGTTGGCAAATGGACGATGGCATTTGCCCGGGTTTTGACGGTCAGCATGTACATCGAGCAGATCGTTGAACAAATAGCCGGCGGACGAGGTTAAGCAAAAGGCTAAACAGCCTATCCCTACATGATCGAGGAGAGAGATATTTAGGGCCTTATGCGACACGATCAGCGGCACAAAAATCAGCAAATTCTTGAGCCAGTGATGAGGGCGGACGGCTATTATAAATGGTCTTAGCGCGTCGAGGGTCACACGATGTGTTTTGGTGATTTGTCCTTCTTTATCTGTGGAGGTGATCATAGACGGTCTTTTTGTAATTTTAGAAACAATCTTATTTGGCGGAGTGTATTGAAAATAGGAATGATCAGGATTAATTCGGAGCATTCATTTTTGGCTCCAGCTTTCATCTGTCCGGGTATTTTTTACATTGAAAATAGGAAAATATAGATTTATTATCTAAAATTAATTCTATAAAAAATCATACAATTATTTTAAAAATGGTAAGTTGTGTTTTTCTTTGCAATATGCAGTAAAAAAAAATGACTGCCAAGACAGCATATATTATTATTTTTTACGTAAAAATTAAATCAAAAGCAAAGAAAATTTTAATGGAAGAAAAGACGGATTCAAGAATTTGAACAGTAAAATGGCTTTTGAATTAGGACGTTCGATCCTGTTTGCTCTGCCGATCGCCGTGGGTTTTTTCGTACTCTTATGGCTCGGTGCGCCTCGTTGGTGTTTTCTTGTTATGGGGATGTTGCCGGTCAGCCTTCCGCTTTGGCTGAGTTCCAATCTTCGGGTTTACGGCTATCACAGCTTCATGCAGGCCGGAATCGTCTATGAGATTCTCAATGGTCATATTCCGCCGCACGACCCCCTCTTTGCCGGGGGGCCGCTCCTCTATCCGTGGGGATATGCTTTTCTGATTGCCGCTGTCAGCCGCCTCCTGGATATCAGCCCGTTTTATTCATCGGCGCTGTTGAGTTCAATCGCGTTGGCCGGAATCTTGATCGCAACCTTTAAGATTTCAAGCTTATTCACCACCGATTTTGCCGCCAATTTTTTTGCAACCTTGATTCCCCTATATGCCTTCACGTTTACCCAGGATAAAATTTTCATGCCGCTGTATCAATGGGGTGCAGACGCTTCGACTCTGGTCGGTTTCGGTGAATGGCGTTCAATGCCCATTTTGGAAAAATTCAACGGAGATACAGGGTTCCCCTTCGGTTTTTTTCTCTTTGGCCTGTTTTTGTATTATTTGCTGCGCAACATAACCGCCAATAGATGGAACTGGAAGCAGGCCTGGCTACTCAGCCTTGCGTGTTTCGGTGTCGGCTTCATCTATCCTTTCTTTTTCCCTTCAGCCGTCTGTGCAGGATTTGCCGCCTGCATGGTGAATGCCTTTAGAAAGCGAGGAGATCAAAGGCGACGGTCGATTCTGGTGGCTTCGATATTGGTTGCGACATCCACGCTGCTGCTCCTCTATCTGGTTCCCATCAGTCATGGAAAGGCCCCCGATGCCCGGCTTGTCTTGAATTTGTCCTGGCCGCACTGGAAGAGAAAAATCGGGGTGCTGGTCCTCACCTGTGCGCCGATCGGGTTGCTCTTAGGCATCTACCGCCGCCGGCTTTGGGAAATCTTCAGGGAACACGACACGGAAGCACTGACCTTGATCTTTTCGGCGATGTGTTCACTCAGCCTTTTCCTGCTGATGAACACTCCCTTTGCCAGCGAATATAAATTTCTGTCACAGGCAATACTGGTCGTCGGGATACTTGGCGGTTGGTGTTTTTCCTGGCTCAGGCAGCGGAGGTCGGCTCTTTGTTTTGCACTGGTCCTGCTCTTTCTGCTCCCCATGGGAACCGATGTGGCGAGAAAATCCTTCCATTGGACCGATACGTGGAGCTACCCCCGGAATTACTATGAGAAGGGGGTGAATATCCTGAAAAAGAGTTCGGCTGAAAACAGATTGTACTCTTGGATAAGGAAGAAGACCGATCCATCGGCGGTTTTTCTGGATGCCTCTTTGGATTTGACGGTGTACGGGCAGAGGGAACTCTATGTGGCTATGTGGTCCGACTCTCCATTCAGTGGCTTCGGCATGAGGGCTCAGGAGATGCTTGATGAGGACAATGGCTACAATCCGCTTTTGGTCCAGAGGAGGGAGATGATTCTTGATAATATCTTGAATGGGCAAAATCCTTTGACTTCAAAGGATTTTGCTCCCATTATCGTTAATTTTCCTAAAAACGACATATACATTATCGCCAGAACCGAACCCCAGAAGAGGCGATTGACACATTGTTCTTTCGTGAAGATGGTCTTTAATGATGCCGCTGCGAGTATATTCTCTCTCACTGGTACATCATAAACACTAACTGGGAGGGCATGCAAAAATGGGGGCTGTGCCGATTGTCGCTGCTGATTTAAGCAATCAAAGTCAAATTGATCTCGAATCACCCATGGTATCAGAACGGAGTGAAGTGAAAATTCAAAAATATTGCCAAACTTTTCTGGTTTGATTTACTCCATATAGGGGTTCTAGGCGCTAACCGCCGAAATTTCCCAGCTGGTATGCCGTTACATGTAACATGTTGAAAAGAAAACTGTTATTGGAAACAACTGCAAATTGGCGATCACAAGAGATCGGGACAAATATCATCTATTACACATTGGCCTAGCAGCCGCAGCCTTGTAAAATATTACGCTAAGTATTGTGCGCAATGTTTATTTTTGCAAGTAGCTGAAATCACGTAACCGGCATTTTGGTTTTTCTTCGAATTTCTCCGAAACTACCCAGTGAAGAGGGTAAAAACAATGCACATAATAATAATTGTGCGCATTGTTTTAAAAAATTCACCCTATTGTATGCAATGTTTCGAGGGGCTAACGAAGAAAAAACATTGCGTATAATAAACAATAAATTAAGCGGAATATTTCAACTAAGTGCCATTTATTAAAAGGGAATTTTTATTAAGTAAAAACGCAGCTAAGTTCTCGTTACCCCCATTAAAAGCTGGGCTTGCCCAGTGACATCTCAAAGTCACTGGATAGAGCATCAAACACCTCGAACTGGAATCTCAGTTAATAATAGCAGACGCTATCTCCATAAACCGTTTTAATAGCGGCGAACACCATTTATCCACATGCCGAATCATAATAACTGACGTGATTGTATTTGGCCAGTTCAGTACTTGGAGGCAAGCTTCTTGTAATTCTTTCTTGATGGAGACAATAGGACAAAGACTCAATCCCAGACCGCGTTGAAGACATGATCGTAGGGAATTGCAACTTGAAAACTCCAGGACTCTGTGGCGAATTCCTTGTTCTTCGAGCGACCGCTCGAACATTTTGCGGTAGCTTCAATCCGTTCTTGGATACAAGATAGTTTGATCGGTAAGATCGGAGGGCAGTATGAAGGCTCCGGTTGCCAGAGGATGGTCGGGTGAAGCAGCAAGAACGAGTTCCAGGGTCTTGAGAAATACGACATTCACATCCTTTATATGCACATCATCAGTCATTAGAAAAGCCAGATCTATGGAGCCGGAGTTGAGTTCTCTGGATAATTGCTGGTCGGAACAATTTATAAAAGAAAGGCGTACATCAGGATATTCCTGATTAAACTGCTCGATAGCCAAGGGCATATAAACTGCAGCTAATGTCTCTGGCATACGTATGGTTAAACTCCCGTGGGCGTACCTTTCGCCAACCACTTCCGAGCGAATCTCATCTGTCATTCCTTCAATGCGACAAGCATAATCATAGAGTTTCCTTCCCGCATCGGTCAGCAATACCCGACGACCGATGCGGTCGAAGAGCATAATCCCGAATTCCTCCTCCAATCCCCGTATCTGAGCGGACACGGATGATTGCGCCATATGAAGTTTTTCTGCCGCCCTGGTAAAACTTAGCAGCTGGGACACCACGCGGAATGTCTTAAGTTGTCTAAATTCCATTTGTTTTTTGTTAGATCGTCTGGAGCGATGGGAAGTATCGAATTAAATCGTTTGTACCGATCTATATTATGATTTAATCGTTTCTGCAAATCAATAAAAATGGAGGATCTAAAATGAAAGACGAATTGAATCAACAACAGGCAGGAGAGAGAGCAGCGAGTTATTTTGGTGAAGGGTACCACTGTGCTGAAGCAGTGATCGCAGCATTTCTCGAAACCATCGGCGAGAATGCGCCCGATACCATTGCCCATGCCACCGCCTTTGGTGGTGGCATGGGCAAAACTTTTGCTGAAGCATGTGGTGTGCTGTCGGGCAGCATGATTGCCATAGGTCATATGTGCGGTCGCCGAGAACGGGGTCAAGATTGGGAAATACCGGCGGAACTCGGTGCAGAGCTGAGAAGAGAATTTGTCAATAGACACGGCACAACGAGTTGTGCTGCCCTGCGAGAACGGTTTGGCGATGAGCAACAGATGACTGAGTGTCGAAAAATCGTGCGCGAAGGGACAATTGTATTGTTAAAAATCTGTCAGGACCAAATGAAAGACTCTGAGCCCCAACGGGACAATTGTTGATGGTGCCTAAACGGAGAGCATGGGGTTTTTTGAATATCCCCCAAAAAGGTATATTTCAGAAACCCTGTGACTCCACATCGACTTGAACCGGACCTTGCAACAGTTTGTGGACAATGAAGTCGACATCGATAGGTTCTGGCCGATTGTTGAATTTAAAGCTCCCCTGGAGATTGAGGTGCTGCCACGCAATCGGCGACAATCGCTTAAGTATTGCATTAAATTCGCTGTTACCTTTCTTCTTTTGACAAGCCAGAAGCTTGGATAGAATAACACCATTATAGGGAGGATAAGCCCTAAACCGTCAAAATTCGGTGATTGAACCTTCGGAGATACTTTCGCTAAGGTGCTCGGATTATTGTTCTCTTCAAAAGCTCGTTATTTTAAAAGGTTATATATAAAAAGAAAATACCAGGTCTAGCCTCTAAACCGATCGATATTAAAAGAATAGCAGTTTCTGAATTGTTCCATAATACAGGTAAGTACCTGTATTAAAAGGATCTGGTAGAATTAGCGGCTTTGGGGTTCCCCCTGGAATATACCTTTTTGGGGGATATGCAAAAAAACCCAGGATGAGACTGTGTGGCTTTTCTCCAAAATTCAGGAGTTGTCCAGATGAGATTTCATCCCCTTATTCGACTGTTCAACCATCCGCTTGAGGAAGACATTTATGAGAGGCAGTGCCTCTTTGAGATCCTCATCCAACAGGATCCGCTTTATTTTTTCCTCCATCCATTTTAGCTAAACGCTGAGGTCAGCGTAAGAATAAGCTAAGACTCTAAGTCTCTGTAGATTTACTCCTGAATATCCCTTGAAAGAGTCTTCCCGCTCATGCACTCACCGTTGTCAGATAATTCCTCAAGAATGAACCCCTTATTAAATAGGCTCAGACAAGCATCAACAATGTCAGGGTTATAGTGACTGCCCCTGTGTGCCGATATTTCCGCAAGTGCAACGGCAATCCCATTTGCCGATCTGTACGGGCGAAAAGACGATGTCGCTTCGACAACATCGGCAACTGTCAAAAT
>JBJKQT010000298.1:0-4118 GCA_046705065.1 Desulfocapsaceae bacterium | reverse complement strand
CAAATACTGCACAATAAAAGTACGATGTTTAAAAATCAAGAAAACAGGAAAAACTTTTGTACAAAGTTTCATTGCCATTAACACCTGTCAATTTCTCGCAGGAAATCCTTGAGCTTATTGTTTCTGTGTGTTAATTAGTACACCTTCATTAGGGGCAACAGAAGAGTTTCGCTGCCCCTTACACAGAAAAAAGAGAAGATCACATGTTGCACTGAATGATTCGATTATTTGCTCAAATTACTGGCGCGTGAGGGAAATCACCCATAGGCATAAACTAATATTTCGAGGATAAAATTTTCTCGCGCAACGCCGAAGTTGGACGAAAGGGCAATTCCGGCTCATCAGGCTTAAGCGTACATATATACAACACAGGAGGCAAAGTTTATCGATGGAGGACGCATCGCGGAGGCCCGCCGGGGCACCACATAAACAAAAGGCCCGAAGGGTTGCGGACAGGACGTCCGCAACTGACAGCAGGCCATGGACGGCCTGTCTGTCGGCCGTGGTGGACAGACGATGAGGCCGGAGAGCAGCGTCCGGAAGCGATGAACTTTGCCGGATTGTTGCTTTCAACTTTACCAAAGTACGCATAATCCGGAAGAACCTCAATTCTTTAAGGTGGCCCGTAAACTGGATCACGTAACCTTTTTTACTCTGAGGAAATTGTATGACATCAGCATTGGCCGGAGCATTTGTCCGTAATTTTTTAGGTAACGCCCCCCATTGGTATAAACTGGCGATAGTGACCTTTCTCATTGTCAACCCGGTAACTCTTTATACCGTCGGACCGTTTTTCACAGGTTGGCTGCTAATTGCCGAGTTTATCTTCACTTTGGCCATGGCGCTGAAATGCTATCCGCTACCGGCAGGAGGGCTTTTGGCACTTCAGGCTGTAATTTTCGGTCTGACAAAACCTGAAACGGTCTACCATGAAGCTCTTAACAACTTTGAAGTCATCCTTCTTCTGATTTTTATGGTGGCCGGGATCTATTTCATGAAAGATTTCTTGCAGTTCACCTTCACCCGGATTCTTGTTCGAGTTCGTTCAAAGATAGCGATCTCTCTACTTTTTTGTTTTTTAGGAGCCTTTCTCTCCGCTTTTCTCGATGCCCTGACCGTCACAGCTGTGATCATTGCAGTAGCCTACACCTTTTATAATGTCTATCATCGTTTTGCCTCGGGAATGGATATGCAGGTCTCCCATGATTTGACAAGCGATCAGAAACTCAAGGAAGTGCAGCGGGAGGAGTTAAAACAATTTAGAGCATATCTGAGAAATCTGATGATGCACGGCGCGGTGGGTACTGCACTCGGCGGAGTCTGCACCCTTGTCGGAGAGCCGCAAAACCTCCTTGTCGGCGGTGAAATGGGTTGGCATTTTGTGCCGTTCTTCCTCAAGGTGGCTCCGGTGTCCTTGCCGGTCCTGGCCGTAGGCTTATTGACCTGCCTGTTAGTCGAGAGGTTCAAAATATTCGGGTATGGGTTCGATATCCCGGGAAATATTCGTTCGCATCTCCTGGAAACTGAAAAAACAATCGAATCCAAAAGGGGCAAAAGGGGAACGATAAAATTAATTCTTCAAGGGCTGACGGGAATTTGGCTGATCACTGCCCTTGCTTTTCATCTGGCCGCAGTCGGACTCATCGGACTCTCAGTGATCGTGCTTTTAACATCATTCAACGGGATTACCGAAGAACATCAACTCGGATATGCCTTCCAAGAGGCACTTCCATTCACAGCCCTTCTGGTGGTATTTTTCGCGGTTGTAGCCGTAATTCACGATCAACACCTGTTTACTCCTGTCATTCAATTCGTTCTTAGCCTGAAAGGCAACACCCAACTTGCCGCCTATTATATTGCCAACGGTCTGCTGTCCATGATTTCCGACAATGTTTTTGTGGCAACTGTTTATATATCCGAAACAAAAGCGCACATCACCCAGATGTTGGGAAGTATTCCCGACATCGGCATGACCGGTGTTCAGTTAATGGACAAATTAACGTCACCCGTTTTACACCGCGCTGAAGTCTATGCATCTCTTCCCCAGAGCGCAGCTGCACAGGCCAGCGCTATTATGAATCAATTTGATAAGCTGGCAGTCGCAATCAATACGGGAACGAACATACCCAGCGTAGCTACACCAAACGGACAGGCCGCATTCCTCTTTCTGTTGACTTCGGCCCTTGCCCCAGTCATCCGCCTGAGTTACGGCCGCATGGTTATACAGGCATTACCGTACACGATCGCCATGAGTCTCACTGGGCTTGGCGCAACATATTATTTTTTGTAAAACCGTATCTTTACAACAAGACAGAAAATTAATTTAACGAATATATGATTTTTTTTTTGGCAATCTATATCAAAATTATGGTATAGATAGTGTTGAAGTTTTATGGAATGATCTGCTCGTAAGAAAGAAAAAGATCCTTTTGGAAAACAGCTCCCTCTTAGGGGTGTGAAATGACCCAAAAATTCTTTGCACATTCAACGAGCCGTTCAGAGTTCATATCAAAATTTTTGAAATTCATTTGAGGGAGGTTCTAAAGGCCACAGCCATAGCCACAACGTATAAATACACCTATTTATTTATTCGGACACGGCTTGATGCGGGGGGATTGTCAGGTCATAGTGGCGCAGATGGTAATATGCAACGAGGAATGTTGTCATTCCTTTTTTCATATTTGCAATGTGGCAGGAACTCGCAAAGTTCGCTTCAGCTGCATAGAGAGGAGTGGTGATTCCGACGGCAAAAGTCCACTTTTGCGGTAAGCAGTCCTCCGGCACAACTTATTTTCCGACTCATGTTTCAGTTACATTTTCTCATACCCATCACCAACAAGATGGAGGCAAGGGACCGGTTTCTCTTATCGGTCCGTCAAAGCAAGATTGCGCCATTTTTCCGTTTCTTTTACCTTCTTTCAATTTACACCTTTTCGATCCTGCTGGTGGCTGTCGGGCAAGCTACGGCCGCGAACGTTACTTATTTACCGACACAACAACCCTACGTCATCAACAATCAGGAGTATCACCCAATCCCCTCGTCCTCGGGTTACAAAGAAACCGGAATCGCTTCCTGGTATGGTCCTGATTTCAACGGTCATACAACGTCAAACGGCGAGGTTTACAATATGTATGGCATGACCGCTGCTCATAAACTCTTGCCGATGAATACAATATTACTGGTGTCCAATTTAGAAAACGGGCGAAGCACCATCGTAAGAATCAACGACCGTGGTCCGTTTGTCCAGGGGAGAATACTTGATCTGAGCTATACAGCCGCTAAAAAACTTGATTTGGTGCAAAGCGGCACTGCAAAAGTCCGGGTAACTGCCATCGGAAAAGCCGGAAATCCCAAAAGCGAACCGGAAGCACATAACCAGGAAATCAATATCAATTTTGGGGAATTTTATATTCAGGTGGGAGCATTCCAACAAAAAACGAACGCCCTTCGATTACAGAAAAAGTTTGCCGATTTCGGCCACTCGACAATTATCCAGCAGTTCTTTTCTCAGAAATCAATTCTTTACAGGGTTTGCGTTTATGCGGGCAGAGAGCTTCAGGGAGCATACAAAGCTGAAAGGTCTCTCCATCAACATGGCTGGTTGGGCGCCTTTGTTGTAGCAAAATAAATACAGGGTTATCCCGCATTTCTCATTAGTTCAGGCGGCGTCCACCATTCGTACAAGACGGACCAACTCACGAAGCTTTTTGTGATCCTTTTTTCCCGGCGAGAGTTCAACGCCGGAATTCACATCCAGGCCGTACGGTCTGATCCTCCGGACAGCTTCCAGAATATTTTCCGGCCGAAGGCCGCCGGCAAGAATCACCGGCCGTTTCAAGCAAAGTCCATCGATCAGGCGCCAATCAAAGGTTTTTCCAGTTCCGCCCGCCTGGCTTTTTGCATACGTATCTAACAAAAAGCCTCGTACCGTATCGTTATACTTTGCAAAATCCTCTGCCCGGCTATGTTCTCCAACTCGAAATGCCTTAATGATCCCGCACGGCGCCATCATACGAGCAACTTCCAGGCAATATTCCGGCTCCTCATTCCCGTGGAGTTGAATATACGTTAGTCCGGCTTCCTGTGCAATCTCTGCCAACACGTTGATATCATGGTC
>JBJKQT010000297.1:0-5572 GCA_046705065.1 Desulfocapsaceae bacterium | reverse complement strand
ATTGGCGGTGGGTTTGTTAGCTGCGCCTGTTACCGGGCAGTTGCTCTTTTCAGTCATAATGTTTCCTCCTTTCGTTGTGTGGACAAGTTATTTTGCAGGGGTAACATTGGTAGTGGCCTCAGCGTACGAGAAAGCTTCGGCTTACTTGGTGTGAACCACCATGTACGAAATGCAGTTTTGGGCAGAATGAGCGAGACTTTTCAACAGAAATACATCCTGCATCGACTCCGGCTCTTTTACGCCGTCATCTTGTCAATTCATATTGTTGACGGCAGGCACTGCAAAAAATGTTTACATCCTTTTCAGGGGATTTCTTGGATCCTCTTGTGTGCTAAAGACACTTCCTCCATATCTCACACTGTCTGGTTTCTGATACCAAAATTCTGGTTTCTGATACCAAAATCGGCAAAAAATGCCTGAATTTGAGACTGTCGTTGGCAAATGATTTATTAATATTTAGTTTCTATGGATATTTATTATCCATTTGTGCGCAAAATAATTGCTACTCTTTCTGTTGGCATTCGGGGCAAAGGCCATAAAAATCGAGACGATGTGTTGTGATGACAAATCCTGTCTCGGCAACCATCCGCCGAGTAATTTCATCTAGAGAAAGAAGGGAGGGGTCAACGATCTTACCGCAGCGGATACAAATTACATGTGGATGGGGAAAGGGTTTGCATCCGTCATAACGGTTTCCCAGTTCACTGAAACCCAACTCCAGAACTTCCCCCATTTTTTTCATTATTGCCAATGTCTTGTATACGGTTGCCAAACTCATTGTCGGAAAATCCGCTTGCAACTCTGCAAAAATATCTTCAGCTGAAGGGTGGCCCGTACTTTTCGCCAGGACCCTGAGAATGGCAATGCGCTGAGGTGTAATCCGGTATCCTCCCTGTTTCAACCGCTCGACCATCTGTTCTCTTCTTTTTTCAGGCAGACAGTTCTGTTTCGTTCGTTTTTTTACCATAAGAGCCGTGTTGAGATGTCTTGTATTGGATAACGATTATCCGTATTATAGAACTTGTCAAGGCAAAAGCAAACAATTCATTTTAAGATGATTTGTTCCACAGGATCTCTTCGCCGCCTACCATGCGTAGTGTTTTTGGGAAGAACCACCAAATACTATGCATGGTATCTGTAGTGTTAAAGCAGCTGTCCTACTGGACCGAGGGGTGAAGGTCACGTTTCAAATACGAATGTATTGCTGCAAGAACAATTGGGACAACCCCGCCAAGGAGGAAGAAGAGATCTCCAATTATCCGTAGCCATTCCACCATATGAAAGGTGCCGCTCATCGTAAAGGAGAGCGACCTCGCATGCCAATAACCGTGAGACAACACGTCCCAAAGCTGGAGAACGCCGGCAGGGAAAAGGTCAATGACCACCATCAATGCCAGGCCGATATTGAGACCCCAGTAGCCGATTTTGACAAATTTCTGTGTTGTTTCCCATACCTCATCGCTCTGCATAGTCCGCATGCAGAAGACTAACACCCCGAGAGCAAGCATGCCGAAGACGCCGAACATGGCTGCATGACCGTGGTTTGCAGTCAAGGTTGTGCCCATTTCAAAATACGAGACGATGGGGGTGTTGATGAGGAAACCGAAAATTCCAGCTCCAATGAAGTTCCAAACCCCGACAGCGATGAGAAAGTAAATCGACCATTTCTGCTTTGAAGCCATATCCGCTCCGTCAGCGAGCTGATTTCTTTTGCGTAACTGAATAAAACCCGAGGCTTCCAAGGTGAGCAGGGTGAGCGGGACAACCTCAAGGGCCGAGAAACAGGCGGCAAGGCCCATATTCAAAACTCCCTGGCCGGTAAAGTACCAGTGATGACCGGTGCCGACGATCCCGCCTATGAGAAAGAGAATGGCGTCCAGATAAACAAGTCGGGTTGCCGTTCGAGTGGTGACAATTCCCATGGAACGGAACATGATGGCAACCAATACGGTTGCGAAGAGTTCGAAAAATCCCTCGACCCAAAGATGGATGATCCAGAAGCGCCAGTTGTCGATTACTGTGAAATTACTGTGCGGCCCATAAAAAAGAGCCGGAACGTAAAAAAGAGGGATGGCTACTGCCGCATAGAGGAAGAGCGCTGAAAGATCAGATTTACCCTCAGATTTTATGGCAGGCCGTAAGGCTCGAAACATGAGGAAAAGCCAGAAAATCAATCCTGCAGCCAAGAGAAGCTGCCAGAAACGACCCAGATCGAGGTACTCCGAACCCTGATCGCCCAGCCAGAACCAGAGAGATCCAAGCTTATTGTTAATGCCCAAAAATTCTCCTCCCAGACTGCCTAAGACGACTACAAGGAGTGCAATGAAAAGCAGGTTGACGCCGCGAGCCTGATTTTTTGGCTCACCTCCGCCAACCCAGGGAGCCAAGAACAACCCGCCTGCAACCCAAGCCGTGGCTATCCAGAAGATGACCAACTGAAGATGGTACGTCCGCAACAGGTTGTAAGGGAAGAGATTCAGAATGAAATGCAGGCCATAAAAACCGTTGGGTTCGACCCGGTAATGGGCCAGACCTCCACCAGCCAGAACTTGCAAGAAAAAGAGCAGGGCTACAATCAAGAAATATTTGCCCGTTCCTCTTTGACTTGGAGTGAGTGCCCACGATCTCGGAGGAGCAGGCAGCTGTTTGAATTCCTCCTCGGCGCCCTCCCAACCTAAAAAATGGTATTTGCCGAAGATAAGCAGAACAAGCCCGAGTCCGGCGAGCAGGGTGACAAGACTGAGAGCGGTCCAGATATACGCTTGTTTCGATGGATGGTTGCCGACAAGTGGTTCGTAAGGCCAGTTATTGGTATAAGTGTAGTCCTCACCGGGACGGTTGGTTACCGTCGCCCAGGTCGCCCAGGCGAAATAGGATGTTAATTGGATGAGTTCCTGCTGGTTCTTAATATAGGATGCGGGCAGTCCGGGAGCAGCATCATTTTTAGTGAAGTAGGTCTGCCAGAATGGAATCAACTCCTGATAGGCTGCCTTTTCACCGGTACTGAAGGTGAGCACACCGCTGGTTGGATCATAGCGGTTTTTTTTCAGTTGTCTTTGGATATCTTCGGTGATGAGTGCCTGTTGTTCTGCAGAGAGTTCCTTGAACTTTCGGCTGTACTTGGTCTGCGCAACGGCATCTCTGGTGATTTCTGCTTCCTTGTGGAGATAGTCGGCGGTATAATCCGGACCGAGATACGCTCCGTGTCCCCAGAGCGTGCCATGTTCCATAAGGTCGTATTTTAGAAATACTTCTTGACCGGCCAAAATGTCATCCCCAGTAAACAGGACTGCTCCCGACGTATCTATAACTTTCTTGGGAATAGGCGGAGCATTTCTGTAGGATTTTACAGTCACGATGCTAAGGATGGAAAAGCCCAGGATGATGACGATTATAACCGAATGGCGCCACCACGCAGACAAAGGTTGCTTCGTATCATTTGTCCTCATTTTTATCTCCTTTATAAGTTTTTTGGTTATTGAAAGGGATTTTCCGATACGTAAAAACCAGTGCTAAGGCAGCCTTGAAAATTCCTCCGCGTCACCGGACAAAGCATCTATCTACAATAGATGACAAGGTAGAAGCGTAAAAAGGAGGAACTACGAGGCATCCACTTTTGTGGTTATCTCATGCGTTTGTTTTTGGGGCTAAGTGAAGACGATAGCTGGTGTCCCTACCTTTGGGACGTTATCTGGGTGTATTAAAGACGATATCACTAAAGATGAAATTGACATAGATCAATTTTATCTCCGAGAGCAAATATTGAAATCTTTGGATGTTTTTTCATGGGGCATCGGTTTGTAATTAAGGCCACCCTGTAAAAATTGACCTCTCGGCCAACTTCAGCGCTGCAAGAGAGAATTTTATCCTGGGAATATTCGGTATATGCCTTCGGTTAAATTTGCTGTCTCACCTGGATTTAGAGCAAAATGTCTCATCTCAGGATGGACACCAAGTAGTTTGGAATTGTAATTAGACTTTAAAATATCTGTAAATACGTATAGAATTCGCTTCAAATCTTAAGGCTTCCTTAAAAATTGCCCTTTTGCCCAGCTCCGGCGCTGCACAAGAGAATTTTATCCTTGGAATATTAGCTATATGCCTCCGGAAAAATTCTCTCTCGCGCCTCGAATTTGAACGAAAAAACGGATTATTCAAGGTAACCTGAAGTTCATCAAATAAATATATTTTCTTATCTTATGAAAGATTTCGTAAACAGAATGCGCGAAACAATGGTCGAGGACGTGCCTTCTCCGCGAATCCCCATCTGGTTGCAACTATCTCTTGCCACGATGCTGGTACTGGCATTGTCGATTGGTATTCTCAGTTATGTCATTATGGAGCGTCAGAAAGACAATCTTCGTGACCACATCATTAAACTGGGAACGGTAAGTTTGAACTACCTGGCGAATAACGCCAAGGTTCCCCTGCTTACCGATGATACCCTCGCCTTAAATACCCTGATTACTAATGTTGCTTCGGTCGAAGGTCATTCTTATGCCTTCATCGTCAATAATGACGGAGTCATTAAAGCCCACACTGATCGCAACATGATTGACAAGCATTTTAAACCGTTCGCTTCGTCTGAAAATGTGGCTCGGAGAGGAGATGTTACCTATTTCAATTACACTCTTCCCAATGGTGACCGGATCCTGAATCTCAGTACGCCGATTGTTTTTCAAAACAAGAAACTTGGCGAAGTCAATGTCGGACTTTCTGTCGATTTTATCCAAAATCTCTTTATAAACGAGAGGGAATTTTTAACCTACGCTACCCTGAATATCATATTTCTCGGTATGTTAGTGGCTATTTTCATCAGTTTGCGATTTTCTAGACCCTTATCGACTCTGGTGGGCGCCACGACTCAGATCGCCAAAGGAAATTATGATTTCAAAGTGACATTAAAACGTAACGATGAATTGGGTACTTTAGCCGACGCCTTTAACAGGATGGGCACGGAACTTTTCCGACAATCGATGATGAAGGAATCTTTCGGCAAGTATGTAGGCCCAGAAGTCCTCAATATGATACTGGAAAGTCCGGAGGATGCCTGGTTGAAAGGGCGCAAAACCAAGGCATCGATTCTCTTTGCCGATATCAGAGGTTTTACCGGCTATTCTGAGACAACCGAACCGGAAGAGGTCGTAAAAGGACTCAACGATTTTTTTGCCATCGCCAGTCGGGTTATTATGGAACATGGAGGGTATATCGATAAATTCATAGGGGATTCTGTGATGGCGGTATTCGGTGTCCCGGTGAGTCAACAGAACCATCATAAGCGTTGCGTACAGGCTGCAATTTCTATGCATCAAGAGCTTTCTCGTGCCGCCAAGAAAGGCAATCCGCTGCTCAATTCAATCGGCATCGGCATTGCGTCAGGGGTTGTGGTCGCAGGTAATATCGGCTCGCCTTTGAAAATGGAATATACGGTCATTGGAGACTGCGTCAACGTCGCTTCTTATCTGTGCAGCCTTGCAGAAAGCGCCGAGATAATAATTGACGGGTATACTGAAGAAAATCTGGAAGAGACGGTCGAGGTCACGCCTGTGGCTCCGCAAAAGATCAAAGGTCG
>JBJKQT010000296.1:0-23955 GCA_046705065.1 Desulfocapsaceae bacterium | reverse complement strand
TGCTTATCCCGGACAGGAATTCCGGCAGTCATTGAAACCGCCTCAAAATGCAACCGATGCGGACTGTGCCGGAGGGATTGCGCTTTCCTGAAAAGATACGGATTACCGGGAGATATCGCGGCCGAATATCTCAAAGCCCCGTCTGTCATCAGTGAAATCGCCTTTTCCTGCAGCCTCTGCGGACTTTGCAAGACCATGTGCCCCATTGATCTCAACCCGGCCGAAATGTTTCTCGATTTGCGCAAAGACGCCTCCATAAATGGTGGTGGCGTGTTTGCCGGGTATCGGAAAATACTCAACTACGAAAAGCGTGGGACATCGCGGCGGTATACCTGGAAAAAACTGCCGTCCGGCTGCACGACCGTTTTTTTTCCCGGCTGTACTTTGCCGGGTACAAGACCCCGGAACACACTTCGACTCTACGACTATCTGCTTGCCCGGGACCGCGCAACGGGCATTGTCCTTCATTGCTGTTCCAAACCGTCTCATGATCTTGGCAGACAGAAATCCTTTGAAGCAGAATTTTCCAAATTACATCAAGATCTTCTTGCATCAGGGGTAAAGAAGGTGATAACGGCCTGTCCCAATTGTTACAAAGTTTTTTCCCAATACGGCAAAGGACTCCAAGTCACCACAGTCTATGAACTTCTTGCAGCGGAAAATTATATTGCAAGGGGACATATCAATGCCGAGGTTACGGTACATGACCCTTGTGTCACCAGAGACAAAAACAGCATTCATGACGCGGTCCGGAGTCTTATCAGCGGTCATGGCCTGACCATTCGGGAGATGCCGCATGCCAGAGAAAAAACCATCTGTTGCGGTGAAGGTGGGGCCGTGGCCTGCAGAGAGTCCGATCTTGCCGGTATGTGGCAAATCAAACGGAAGCAGGAGGCGAACGGTTTCCCCATGCTCACCTATTGCGCCGGATGCGCAGCAAATCTCGGCAGATTCACCCCGACCTACCATCTCATCGACCTGCTCTTCGAACCGGAACGGACCATCAACGGGAAGGTTCGGATCTGGCGCGCTCCGTTTACCTACGTGAACAGACTACGTTTGAAAAAAACCTTGCATCGGCAAGGGTAATCCAATGATTTTTCCAAGGAGAACCACTATGAAAAAACTGATGTATATGCTTGCCTTTCTGCTTCTTTTGCCACTACAATCCGCATTTGCAATTGATATGCCCGCCTTAACAAAAGATCACCCCATTACCTATGACAAGGCGGCAAAAACGGTATCCTTTCTGGCAGAGGTCAACGGTAAATATTTCTATCAACCGACCAGGCATTTTGCCGTCTGGAAGGATGGCAGCAATGGTGAAAAGGCCGTATTGCGCGGACTTGTTCCGGTCGATGACTTTTACAGCGCCCTCATCGCCATCGGTGCCGTCCCCGGAAACAACATGACGTTGAAAAATAAAGAGGTTACCCATGTCCAAGGTTCTTCATTCGCCGTTAGTGTAACCTGGAAAGGCGCCGACCGCTCCTACGGGATAGACGAGGTGGTCATCGACTCGAACAAAAAACCCATTCTGATGAAATTCGGCGGCAACCTGGCCACCGCCCGAGATAAAAAAACGGGCTGCCTCCTCTGCCTCGACAGCTGCCCCGTGGGCATCGTCAGCAACGCGCAGTATACTTACGGCGCGATTGAAAAAAGAGGCGAGGTTACCATGAAGGGGAACAAGGCCGTCCTTCCGGCTGATGGAACCAAGGTCATCGTCACTTTGAAGCTGATATAAACAGCAGAAGCCGGATGCGGGATTGGAGATGACATGAGTTGTAATCAAGTGAGGTTTTACAAAAAAAGTACAGGCAAGATGCCGTGAGGATCCTGCGCCTTGCCTTTGCCGGCTTTGTATTCGGTTTCATCCTGGCCCTGCTTGCCGACAGATCCGTCTGGCTCGAGATGCGGCTGAACACCGGGCTGTTCCTGCCTGCAACGACGGGTATAACCGTTGTTGCAGGGTTTATCTTCAAGCGACGGATTCATACCGCGGCCATTCTGAGCCTGGAGATGCTTCTTATCGGATTAGTGCTTTTCAATTACGGATTTTCCCTAGGCCCCCTGATTACCATTCCGGCTTCGCTTTTCAGGGATGGGTTCATGCCGGCCTCCGCACCCCTGAAAACAGCAAACATCATCCTCGCAGGCCTTCTTGCCTTTGGAAACGGGTTGCTCCTTTTCCCTCACCTGCATATTTTTCAGGCGAAAAAGACCACGCCGTAGAAGAAGGCCGAAAACTCTATAGGCATTTTGATCTTGATACGGTACCCAATGCCTTGGCTGCATTGGCTCCGCAGATGGAATTTATCTGGGATTTTGATAGACCGGCCTGATCCATCTCTTTGAAATACCTTCCCGGATCCAAAAGCGGAAAATCGGTGCCGAACAAAATCTTGTCCTCCCCAGCCAAAGCAATGGCCTGAGAGTAAATTTCCGAGCGATAAAGATAGGGAGAGGCGGCAGTATCAAACCAGACGTTGGCAAGCGTTTCCCGAACCTCCTTTTTCAACAGCGTATAAAAGAAGATCCCTCCTCCCCAATGCGAGAGAATGATACGATTTTCAGGAAAGCGCCTCAGCAAGGAGTATATCTGCGTCAGAGTATTGGGGCTTTTGCCTGGATATTGATGCCCCACCGGCTCATTGGTATGGAGCATGACCGGACAATCAAACCAGCGCGCCATTGCCATGATCGGTTCAAGACTGGCAAGACAACGGCTGTCGATACCCGATGTATAAAATGCCAGTTCGCCAACCCCGGAAAGACCTGCTTTCAAGCAGCGCTCCACTTCGCCTGCCGCCCCGGCATGCAACGAATCGACACAGCAAAAACCGATCAACCGGTCCGGATAGCGGCTGACGGCGTCAAGGATATAGTCATTGTTGATTCTGCAGGTTTCGATATTTTGCCATGGAAAACCGAAGATAACGCTCTTATCCACGCCTTGCTGATTCATCATTGCCACGATATCTCCACCTCCAACCAGAAGCGATTTCGGTGACTCGTAGAGCAGACGAAAGCTCGGTTCTCCTTTGAAAAAACGTTCTCGCCCATCGCGAATCACAGGTGGAAAAGCATGCGTATGAATATCGATAATCATTGTGATTTGTCCCTGTAAAAAGTGAATACTGCATGGTTTGTTGGAATTCTTTAGTCCTATTCTAGTCGTTTCGTCTCCCGCTTGCCAGCCTGATTCAAGGAAAGACTTGATTATTCGCATTTTTATTGTTAGTAAATGTTTTTCACACTCAGGTTGTTTAAAAAAATCCACTTCTTGCCGGAGATTAGTGAGCGTGTATCCTTTATCGCAGGCTACTGTTCACCATCCCGAAAAGAGATAATTTTTGGCATAATGGTACGATCGGCTAAAAACAATCCCGGCCGGTTTAAACTAAGTGCATAAGTCCCGGAAAGCGTATTCCGGATACGATATATGGTTATGATGAGAAGGCAGGCGGACGATCCTGCAGCAGGAGAACGATATGTATAGAAAAGAGATCAAGGTCATCGATTGCACGGTCCGCGACGGCGGTTTGATGAACAAATGGCAATTCAGTGAAAAATTCGTCAGAAATGTCTATAACGCTCTTGCCGATGCCGGTGTGGATTATATGGAAATAGGCTATCTGAGCTCAAAAGAAGCCTTCGACCGGAAAGTCTTCGGGCCTTGGAAATTCTGTTTTGAGGAAGACCTGCAAAAGATTGTCGGTGGGAAGGAAAAACGAATAAAACTCTCGGCCATGGCCGATATCGGCCGGATCGAATATGATGATATTCCGCCAAGCTCCGAAAGCTCTTTGGATATGGTCAGGGTTGCCTGTTACGCGCACCAGGTGGATTCCGCCATCGACCTTGCCCACCACTGCCTGGAAAAAGGGTACGAAACCACGATCAATCTGATGGCCGTCTCCACGGTGGGACTCAGGGAGCTGAACGAATGCCTGGAAGACTTGAATAAGAGCCAGGTTCCAATCATTTATCTGGTCGACTCCTTCGGCGCATTCTATTCGGAAGATATCGACACCCTGACTCAAAAATATTTTGAACGTCTTCCCGGAAAGACCATCGGCGGCCACTTTCACAACAACCAGCAGTTGGCCTTTGCCAACACAATCTCCGCAATCATCAACGGCGTCAACTTCCTTGATGCAACGCTTTACGGCATCGGCAGAGGCGCCGGCAACTGCCCTCTGGAGCTGCTGCTCTCCTTCCTGAAAAACCCGAAATTCAGGGTCCGCCCGATCATCAATTGCATTGAGCAGGAAATCTTTCCCTGGAGGGAGAAAATCGATTGGGGCTACTCGGTACCGTATATGGTTACCGGTGTAATGAACCAGCACCCCAGAACGGCAATGGCCGTTATGGAATCAGAGAAAAAAGACGATATAACGGAATATTACGATACGATTTGCGGAACGGTGGAAACGTTCTGAGTCCATTCTTGAAGATGCTGCGCCGGATGGATAAAGACAGTCGGTCCGGCGCAATCCTTTAAGAACGCGATGCACACATTTCGAGTCAGCCGACACCTGATTTTCTCATCAGGCTACCTTGAAAAGGTAGATTCTTTGTTCAAATCACTACACAAACGCCTTCTTGATTCCGGTCTTTCCGCTATTGCATTCTTCAAAGAATTTCGGCATATTTTGTTACTGGAAATTCAACTTCTTGACTTTCTTTCATTAACGTGAATAATGAAGAAGGATATCGGTTCATATCAACTCGAAAAGTCAAAACTCTTCCGTAATATCAATTCACCGGAACAAAAGGCGTAGCTGCTTCCCTCTACCAAGAAGTGATGCTCACCACAGGAGTTCGTGTCTGCTTTTTTAGTCTCATTTATGACATTTTCAGGAACCATATCTGGAATTATTGTCTATTGTTTCCACATGAAATCATTGAGCTAAAGTGTGTTTATGCAAGAAAAAACGTCTGCAACAAACACCCCGGACAAAAAGAAAGTCCTGATAATCGATAACAGCAAACTGTTTATCACGCTGATGACCACTTTCGTGGAACGGGAAGGTCATGAAGTTTTGGCGGCAGAGGATGCCTTTTCCGCTCTGGACATCATCAAAGAATTCGTGCCGAATGTCATATATATCGATCTGGTTATGCCGAAAATCGGAGGCGACGTCCTTTGCAGGATATTTCGGGCACTTCCGCAGCTTAAGGATTGTTATATCGTAATTATCTCAGCTGCAGCAGTGGAAGAGGATATCGATTTCGTCGAGATGGGGGCGAATGCCTGCATAGCCAAAGGCCCTTTCAAACAGATGGTCCTTCACCTCCGGGAGACATTGGCTGAATCCGATCATCCCCGACACCTAAACATCAACCCGAAGATCCGAGGAACCGAAAACCTCCACTGCCGCCAGATAACCAAGGAGCTGCTGGTGGAAAACAAACACCTGCAGCTCCTTCTGCAAAGCATGTCTCAAGGAGTTATTGAGATTTTGGATAACCGGGTGACATATGCAAATCCCGCGGCCCTTACCCTGCTCCGAATAACCACGGAAGAGACGGTCGGCTCCTACCTTGACCAAATCCTCGAGCCCGCCATCTGGAAAAAACTGGCCCCCCATTTAGAGACGTGTTTTGATGATATGTCATCGGATGAGGATGATTCAACTCTGCAAATCCATGATCGACATATCATTCCGCAATGTCTGAAAAGCCGGGAGGACAGCACGGACCGGATTCTTCTTCTCACCGATATCACTGAGAGAAAGCAGATGGAGACGATCATCGAGGCGAAAAATCTCAACGAAAACCTTGGCTATATCTTCTCAGGAATCCGGCATGAAATCGGCAATCCGGTCAATTCCCTTAAAATGGCACTCACCGTTCTCAACAAAAGCATCGAAACGTATGATCGGAAGACCATCAGTGAATTCGTCGACCGTTCTCTACAGGAAGTTATTCGCATCGAATATCTCTTAAAGGCTCTAAAAAATTTCAGTCTCTACGAAAGCCCGGATTTGAGAAACATTCAGGTCGATCATTTCATTAAAAATTTCGTTCCATTGGTGCAAGATGATTTAAAAAGCAGAAACATAGACTTGAGGACCATTATCGGTCAGGGAGTGCAGGCTATCCATACCGATGCCCGCGCCCTTCATCATATCCTGCTCAATCTGTTGACCAATGCTGCCGATGCGGTCGAGGGGCAAGATACTCCGCGAATCATCATCAGCATCACAAACTCTTCTCCTTGGGTGACAATTAAAGTCGACGACAATGGGTGCGGTATTCCGGAATCCGAACAGAAAAACCTGTTCAAACCTTTTTTCACCTCGAAGGTCAAAGGAACCGGGCTGGGACTCGTCATCGTCAAAAAGATGCTGATGAAGTTAAACGGGAATATCAAACTGCAAAGCGATGCTCATTTCGGAACCACGGTCACGGTTAATCTGCCGGAGGGACACTAGATGAGCGGCTCTTCCTCCCGTACTCTTCTGGTCATCGATGACGACCGGCTGTTTTGCGATTCGGTTAAGGCTTTTTTCTCCGACCACGACATAGAGATTCTGACGGCCAACAGCGTTGCCGAAACCCGCCGATTCTGCGCCGAAAAAAGAATCGATGTGGTTCTCCTCGACCAAAAGTTGCCCGATGGCTTCGGCGTCGACCTGTGTGCCCCGATTTTGGCACACAACGACCAGACAAAGATTATTTTCATCACCGCCTATCCAACCTTTGAAAATGCGGTGAAAGCGGTCCGAAACGGAGCATGTGATTATCTTTCCAAACCGGTGGATACCGAAGAGCTGAGGCTGACGGTGGACCAGGCCTTCCGTACCCTTGAGCTTGAACGGGTCGAACAAATCCATGAATACACCAGCAGGCGGGACAATGCCGAGACGGTCCTGATAGGAGAAGACAACGGGCTGAAAGAGATCCGGCAACTGATCCGGCTGGCGGCCGACAACGACGTTCCCACTCTGATCACCGGGGAAACCGGCACAGGTAAAAATGTCGTTGCAAAAACGATTCATTATCTGCAAGGGGAAAAAACAGGATCATTCGTCGGGATCAACTGTGCCTCCCTGCCGGAAAACCTTATTGAAGCGGAGTTGTTCGGTTATGAGAAAGGTGCATTCACGGGAGCCGTAGCCGCGCGCAAGGGAATATTTGAGATGGCCGAAGGAGGAACACTTTTCCTTGATGAAATCGGCGACCTGCCTCTTCATCTGCAATCCAAACTTTTGGGAGTTCTGGATGAAAAAAAGCTCAAAAGACTCGGAGGTCAGGTTTTTAAAAAAATCAATGTCCGTGTCATCGCAGCAACCAATGTCGACCTCGAAGACGCGGTGCGTGGAAAACGTTTCCGTGAGGATCTTTTTTATCGACTCAGCGTTCTGAGAATCCATATTCCTCCGCTGCGCCATCGATTGGGCGATATAGCCGATCTTTGCAGATATTTCATCAATAAGAGCCATTGGCATATCCAACCGGACCTGACTGAAGACGACATCGAACGTCTTCAACACTACCGATGGCCGGGCAATGTTCGTGAACTGAAAAATATCATAGAGCGCTCCATCATTTTGCAGGAAGATGGATGCATTCATCCGTCGAAACTCCTAACCAAAGGCCCCGATACGACATCGGTTAAACCTCTTCGATTTGAAAGGCCGAGTGGGCCGCTTGCCACATTGGCGGAGATGGAAAGAGAACACATTCGCCTGACTCTGGTGCAAATGGAAAATAATCATAGCCGGGCCGCCAAGGCACTGGGCATCTCACGCTCCACCCTGATCAGAAAAATTAAAGGTTATCGGCTGGATCGACCTGACGCATAATATGACACTGTCCTAAAACAGGTCAGTCAAATTCGATCACCCGCTATTTCCTCCCTCCTCTTCGTTTCCCGCTAACATGCTTGAATAATAGGCTTATAATGCAAAAATTTTTTAGGCATAGTTTATGCTTTACCAAAGGAAAAACGTACAGGTTTTTTTGAAGAATCCCTTTGCAAAAAAAGAGCCCCTGACGATATTCAATTCCACGGTAGGCTAGACATGATGAAAACCATCTTGATAGTCGATGACGAAACGAGACTGTTACAAAGCATAGAGGCGGGTCTTCTGCTGTATCGTAACAGATTCAAGGTAGTAACTGCCGTAAACGGGAAAGAAGCGGTACATATCCTGAACACTACCGGCATCGACCTCGTCGTAACCGATCTGAAAATGCCGGAGATGGACGGTTTTGAGCTTCTCGCTTATATCCATAAGAAGTTTCCTTTCCTCCCGGCCATTGTCATGACGGCTTTCAACACTCCCGATATCGAAGAAAAACTCGTTAACGGCAATAGCCTGAAGATACTTGAGAAACCTATTGATTTCGACGAACTGGCCAACGCAATTTCCGAGGCTTTGGAGCGGGAAGGCAAGGAAGGCTCCTTGACCGGAATTTCTCTTGCCAATTTTTTGCAACTCCTGGAGATGGAGCAAAAGACCTGTCTTCTGGAAGTTTCATCCAAGAGTGATCAAGGATTTATCTACTTTCACCAAGGCCAACTCTATGCCGCCATAACGGGAAAAGAAAAGGGAGAGGAGGCCGTATACAAAATGCTCATGATGGACGATGTTCATATTACATTTAAAAAACAGCCTATTAAGAAGGTAAGACGCCTTATAACCAAATCTCTTCTTGCTCTGTTATTGGAAGGCCAGAAACGAAAAGACGAGAGTGATGATGAAACTATCCCCGGACATCCGGAGAAAAACGGGCGAGACCCAAATCAGTTGAATGACCAGGGGGAAGGTACGGAACCCACTGGAGAATCCTTCGTAGAAGGAAATGAGTCTGAAGAGCTTTCTTCAACAACGAACACCACACGTAAAGGAGAAGACAACATGGCACAGATCGAAGAAATCCTGGAAAAATTGAAAGACGTTGACGGTTTTATGGCTGTCGGGATCTTCACTCCGAACGGAGAAATGGCCTCACAGGTTAATTCCTCAGGCATCAAAATTGCCGAGGTTGGCGCATTGGCCAATGACGTTCTGCTCAAAGCGCAAAAAGCAACGGGGATGATGGAGGTCGGAAGAGGCAAGACAGTTCATGTCGAAGCCCCGAAGGCACACGTAATAGCCATGTGCCTGAACGAGAATGCCGACTTTTCAGCCACAGAAGCCGGCAAGGCACACATTCACGTCGTTCTGATACTAGCAAAGGACGGCAACCTGGCCATGGCCAAAATCAAACTGGGATCGGTCATTCAGGAAGTTGCCGTTGCCTTTCGATGATAAGGATGCGGCTACAACACAACCCGTCCTGAGCATAAAGGGGAGTTCCCAACCATCTCCGGGACTCCCCTGTTCTTATTTAACCATATCTTCTCTTTCCCGCTCGGAGCATGTTCTGTTATACTGGGAACATGAAATCCACATGGCGTTATCGAGACATCATCGACCTCGAATATTTTATTTATCAGGACAAGGCGAAAACGTCCCGGAGTGAACAGAAGGAAATCCGTGAACGGGACAGGCGAATCTATAAAGACTGCGTCCGGCAGGCTGCCGAAGATACGGAAAATAACGATCGCAGGTCTCTGCTCTTCAAATGGCTCGCAGGTCGGCGCAAACAGGAGGAAGCGGACGGAGGCGCCCTTCTTCCAGGCCGCCTCGTCTCAGAGATTTATGTTCATCTTTGCCTCGTGTTTTCCGTGGTGGGTATCTTTTCGGGAATAGGTGCAGGCTTATCCTTTTTCACCTATACCGGGGCAAATCCGCTGAACGTTTTCCATTACCTCGTCCTCTTTGTTTTTCTTCAACCGGTAATTCTGCTGATTCTGCTCTGCTCGCTTACCCTTCGCAGGCGCAAGCGGCTGCCTGAGCCCTCACTTCTCGCCTCATTGGTTGCAGGCTTGGTGACCGGTCTTTTCCAAAGGGCAGGCCGCAGGCTCCTGATCGGAATGAGCGCGGACAAGCGGGAAGGATTTTTGGCAATACTTGGTGTCATCAAAGGCAAACAATCATATTCTTCTCTTATCTTCTGGCCCGTCCTGCTTTCAATTCAACTTTTTGCCGTCATGTTCAATCTCGGTTTATTGTCCGTTACCCTCTTCAAAGTGGCAGTGACCGATATGGCTTTTGGTTGGCAATCGACAATTCAATTCAGTTCCGAGGCAATCTACCATTTCGTCAGGGCCGTGGCCCTTCCCTGGTCGTGGTTTATCGGAAGCGGCATTTCTTATCCGTCTTTGACCGAGATTGAAGGCAGTCGGATCATCCTCAAAGACGGCATTCTTCATCTTAGCACGGGCAACCTGGTTTCCTGGTGGCCGTTTCTCTGTTTCGCCCTCTGCACCTACGGCCTTTTGCCTCGGCTTGTTTTATTGTTCACAGCCCTTTACAAAAAAGATCGAGCCATTGAAGGCATCCAATTTGATCAAGCCGTCTTCGACCGGCTCCTTGCAAGGATGCAGATTCCCATTATCTCCACCCAGGCAGAACCGGAACAGAACCCAACGCCTGAACCCGACAAGCCGGATAAGGACCAAAACGAAACGGCTGCGTCGAACGATCAAACCGGTCTTACGGTCCTGGTTCCGGACGATATTTTTGACCGGTGCCCGGAAGCCGAGCTAAAAAGGACACTGGCAGGAATTGGAAATTTCCCTGTAAAGACAATCCGTTTTGCAGCGGACTATGAAACCGACTCTCTCCTTCTCAGGAATTTCGCTGCGTCGGCTTCCATCACAATCCCGATACTGATTCTGATGGAAGCATGGATGCCGCCCATAACCGATCTTACGGTCTTTCTGCACGACTTGCGAAAAGCTTTGCCGAAATCTCTTCCCATCCGCATCGGTCTGATTGGAAAGCCTGCACAGGAGACAATCTTTACTCCCGTGGATACGGCGGACTTCAAAACCTGGCAAAAGAAAATCGATAGCATGGGTGACCCGTATCTTTCCGTGGAGAACATTGTCTGACGCCGTCTCACATTTCAAATGACAACCAAAAATACAACGATCTGAAAAACAGACTTCGAACCAATGAAAACATAATGATCCCCGAATTTGCCATCATAGGCCATCCCAACGAGGGTAAGTCTTCGGTACTTTCCACCCTTGCCGAGGACGACTCCGTACGGGTCAGCCCCACTCCCGGTGAAACCACCGAATGTCGCACCTTTCCGGTAATCATCGACGATGCCGAAATCCTTCGTTTCACCGATACTCCGGGCTTCCAAAACCCGCGCCGACTTCTTCATGAACTGAAGGCCTTCGTGGACAAAGGGCCGGATATGGTGCGTCAGTTCCAAAACGCCTTCCGGGGCAATGCCGATCTGCGCAATGATTGCGAACTTCTCGATCCCGTGGCCCGCGGAGCCGGGATCATCTATGTGGTCGACGGTTCCCGTCCGGTACGCAATGTCGACCGCGTGGAGATGGAAATTCTGCGTTTGACGGGAAAACCCAGGATGGCGGTCATCAACTGTAAAGCCGAAGACAGTCTCAATCTTGCCGCCTGGAAAAACGAGTTTCGGAAAAATTTCAACTCCAACCGGGTTTTCAACGCTCACAGGGCAACATATGCCCAACGCATCCTTTTACTGGAGGCTTTGAAGAATATCGACCAGGACTGGCACAAGCCGCTCGACCTTGTCGTCTCGGCTTTCAAGCAAGATTGGACTGCCCGGAACGACCGGACGGCAGACATTATCCTGGACCTTCTCTCGGACTGCCTCTCTCTCAAGATCATAGGTAAATTAGGGCAAGGTCAAAACGAAGGCGTACTGCGGGAAAAGCTCCATCGCGACTTTGAAGAAACAGTACGGCAAAAAGAAAGAGAAGCCCACAACCGGATCAGGGGACTTTTTAAACACAATATTTTCAACTATGAGCTTCCTCCCTGCTCGATCCTGCACGAGGATCTCTTTGACAGTAAGACTTGGAACTTTCTCGGTTTAAGCAAAACCCAAATGGCCATTGCCGGGGGGGCAAGCGGGGCCGCAATCGGAGCGGGAGTCGACCTCGCCCACGCAGGCCTGACTTTCGGCATCTTCACCTCCATCGGCAGTGCCGTCGGTGCGCTCGGGGCTTTATTGGGCGGCAAAAGCCTGTCTACCAAGACAAAATTGCTTGGTGTCGGTCTCGGGGGCGAACAGATGCAGGTCGGCCCCAATGCCTCTCTGCAGTTTCTGCATGTGCTGCTCGACCGCGCCCTGCTTTTCTACGCCCATATCATCAACTGGGCGCACGGACGGCGCGATCCCTCTGAAAACACGGAAGACTCGGAGAGGGCGCTCCGCCTTGCCCGAAGCCTCAGCAGCAGCGGGTGGCCAACTGTTTCCCTCAAGGTGTGTCATGCTTACTTTATCGCTATCAGGAATGAAGATGAGGGGAAAAAAGAAAATGAGGGGAGAAAGCTGCATGGAATAATCACCGATGCTCTGATGTCGATTTCCCAGAGTGAGAACGGAGGATAAGACCATGATCAGGACGATCACAACCGAAAAGAAACCGATCAAGCTGTGGCTGAGCGATATCGAAGAAGGCACACTCAACCAGGCAAAGAATCTTGCCAATTTTCCCTATACCTTCAAACATGTGGCCATCATGCCCGACGCTCATCTCGGATACGGCATGCCCATTGGCGGGGTTCTGGCCACCGAAGGTGTGATCATCCCCAACGCGGTCGGCGTGGATATCGGCTGCGGGATGTGTGCCGTACAAACCTCATGCGCCGATATCAATCCGGAAGTGCTGAAAAACATTATGGCCCATATCCGCGGTGAGATCCCGGTGGGTTTTAAACACCATAAACATGCCCAAAACGACCGCTTGATGCCGCATCCGCCCGCAGGACTAGTGCTGTCCGAACTCCCCATGGTCGAACGTGAATACAAAAACGGTCTGACCCAACTCGGGACTTTGGGCGGCGGCAATCACTTCATCGAAATCCAAAAAGGAGACGATGGTCGTATCTGGATCATGATCCATTCGGGAAGCCGTAATATCGGCTACCGCGTCGCCAATCATTACAATAAGGTGGCCATCGAACTGAACGCCAAATGGAAAACGGATATTTCACCTAAATGGCAGTTGGCGTATTTGCCTTTGTCTTCGGAAATCGGTCACCGCTATCATGCCGAAATGCAGTTTTGCGTCGATTTCGCCCTTGCCAACCGCAGGCTGATGATGGAGCGAATCAAGGACGTCTTAGCCGCAACCCTGCCGGCAGTGTCTTTTGCCCCGATGATCAACATCGCTCATAACTACGCAAGGCTGGAGCGTCATTTCCATAAGGAGGTCCTGGTTCACAGAAAAGGGGCGACCAGCGCAGTGGATGGCGAAATCGGCATCATTCCCGGCTCCCAGGGGACGAGGAGTTCCATTGTCCGCGGCAAAGGAAACCCGGAAAGCTTTACTTCCTGTTCTCACGGAGCGGGCCGGCTTATGGGCAGAAGACAGGCTCAACGTCAACTGGACCTGCGCAGGGAAATCAAAAGGCTGGACGAACTCGGCGTCATCCATGGGATCAGAGGGAAAAGGGACCTGGACGAGGCTGCAGGAGCTTATAAGGATATCGACGAGGTTTTGCGTCACCAATCCGACCTGGTCGACGTCGTAACCTCGCTTCGTCCACTGGCTGTGATCAAAGGCTGATACCTGTTTTTCTTTTACCCTAACCTGTTGATTTCTGATTGAACAAACAGGTAAAAGCTATTATCCTCCTTCTGATTCGACATAAAATTCACTTCAAATTCAGATAACTAATTTTATTTAATTCTTGTAAAAGACCAAGTCACCTCATGCCCCGCCAACAAAAAGGAAACAAGGCTTCTTCTCAACTTCCGAAAAACGATGTAGTTATTTATCTGCTTTTTTTCGTATCCGGTTTCAGTGCACTGATTTATGAGATTGTTTGGAGTCGAATGCTCGTCCTGGTCATGGGCAATACCGTATTCGCAACCACAACCATTCTCTCCGTTTTCATGACAGGTCTCTCACTTGGCGGATTATACTGGGGACATGTTGTCGATAAACCGGGTAAAAGCCCGTTGGTCCTGTTCGGCGGACTTGAAGTGGGGACCGGAATTTCAGCCCTTGCCGTATCATGGGGCATCTGGCGGGTCATCCCATTCTGGGCATGGATATCGCCGACTTCCGGGTCGGGAAATATTGCCCAGATCTCTATACGTTTCCTGCTCTGCTTCTGCCTTCTTTTTCTCCCGACATTCCTGATCGGAGGGACCTTGGCGGCAATTGGCAAGCATGCCATCGGAAACTTGAAATTTTTCGCAAGAAAAACATCGGGATTATACGCAATCAATACGATTGGATCTTTTTTCGGTGCCAGCGTGACTGGCTTTTTACTCATCAAGGTATTCGGCAATAACGGCAGCATTCTCATGGCTGCCTTTCTCAACAGCCTCACTGGCGCAGCGGCCATCTGGTTGGGTATTACGGCCGGCAGTGCCGCCGAACTTTCCACCGAACCAAAACCTAAGAAAAAACGAAAGGCTAAAATTGCAACCGGCAAGTCGGATGCAAGAACAGCAAATTTTATTCTGTTCGGTCTTATGGCATCCGGATTCTGCGCCGTCGCTTACCAGATAGTATGGACGAGAATACTCTTGCTGATCATTGACAATTCCGTCTACTCCTTTACTCTTATCCTCATGGCATTTCTAGCTGGAATTGCCTTGGGCAGTATGATATTGAACCGGCTGTCCCATTTGATCTCTTCGCCGGTGTTTCTCTTTGCTTTTGTAGAAATCTGCATTGGTGTGACAGCCTTTCTCTTTCCTTATTCTATCCATATCAATGCCAAAATCGGCCCTGACATACCGTATTACCATTTCCTTCTCTCGCACCTCCCCCTAAGCATTTTGCTGCCCACGACCTTTATGGGCATGTCTTTTCCCTTAGGAGCACAAATCTACCAGCAGTATAAAACAGACGTGGGTGCAAGTCTTGGAAACGCATATTTCATCAATACGGCGGGTTGTGTACTCGGTGCCCTTTGCGCAGGCTTTTATATGATAGGGCATCTCGGCTTCAGGAACAGCATCTTTGTCCTTACCGGTCTGAATCTGTGTATTGGTGCCTTGACAGGCCTCTGGCTGCTAAAAGGGAAGACCCGCTACCTTTTTCTTGGACTGTTGGTCTTTCTGCCATACTTTGGCTTCAAAGCCATGCCGAACGATTATTTTCAAAAAAAATATGCCGAAATTGAGCCGGATGCCAAACTCATTTATTATAAGGAGTCAGCTTCAACGACTGCGACTCTTTTTGAACGCCCCGATAGGGGCCGGACATTGTATCTAAACGGTATCCCGGAAGTGAATACTACTCAACTTTCCATCAAAACCTTCAAGTTGATGGGAGCACTGCCGGGTTTGCTGGAGCCCCAAAAAGCCGATAACGCGTTGATGATCACATTCGGCGCCGGCGTAAGCGCAGGCACAGCCATTTTGTTTGCCAGGCACTTGGATTGTGTGGACATTGCATCACAGGCGCCCGAAATTGCACCATTCTTTGATTACTACAATAACAATATCATCAAAAATCCCAATATCACGCTTTTCAGCGACGACGCCAGACACTTTCTTCAAGCCAGCAAGAAAAAGTACTCGATAATAACTTCCGATGCTAGCCATCCCAGAATTTACGACTCCTGGGTCCTGTTCACCTCGGAATTTTACCAACTTGTGGAGAACCACTTGACAAAAGACGGCATCTTTCTCCAATGGCTGCCTTATCATGGGCTCACATCGGATCAATACCTCGGAATCGTTCGCACATTCTCTGATGTGTTTTCTCACACATCGATATGGTCGGTCGGTGAAGGATACTCTTTATTGGTTGCCACCCCGCAATCCCTTAAAATTGATTTCCAAGAGTTTCTGAGAAAAGTCATGGCTCCCGAGGTCAGGCGTGATCTCCATGTTGTCGGGCTGGATAATCCCTTCGAGATATTGGGATATTTCACCATGGGTGAATTAAATGTTCGGAAAATGGTTGCCGGCAGCCATCTGATAATGACGGATAACAGGCCGGCCCAACTTTACTTCCCTATTTTCGCCACCTTCAAAGACCAGTACACCTTATGGCCTCTGGCAAACTATCAAAAGACACGCTCCTATAGAGAATCTGTAGTGCCTTATCTCGTCGATCTCAGTGATTCCGAAGTGAAAAAAGAGCAGATTCTCAGGGTCCTTCATTATTATGAGCATACGGTAAACCCATGAAATGTCCTTTCGGCAAAACAGGGTAATCCCGATTCCTCCGGCTCTTTCGCCGGACCATCTCAATCCATGAATCATGCAGGCAGGGCGAAAAAACAATGGTATCGGCACTGTCTTCATTTACAGATCAGATGGCATTGCTTGTGGAGTTCACCTTTTTTACGGAGCCAATCGCTCGATTTTCCAACCTCCGGCTTCCGGAGTGTAGAGGAAGCGATCGTGCAGCCTGTTTTTCCGTCCTTGCCAGAATTCTATGGAACGGGGAGCCACTCGGTAGCCGCCCCAGAACGAGGGCAGAGGAACCTTCCCTTCGCCGAATTTGGTCTTCATCTCATGGAACTTCTGCATCAAAAACTGGCGGGAAGACAAGGGATGGCTCTGACTCGAAACCCACGCGGCCACCTGGCTGTCTCGCGGCCGGGACATAAAGTACCTTGCCGAATCGGCAGTGGAAATTTTGCTTGCCGTACCGGAAATACTTATCTGCCGTTCCAATTCCAACCAGACAAAGAGGAGATTGACCTTGGAGTTGTCGGAAATCTCATGGGCCTTTCTGCTTCCGTAATTTGTAAAAAACACAAATCCGTCGGCATCGAAATATTTCAGCAGAACCGTGCGCTGACTGGGTTGCCCATCGGCGCCCGCCGTAGCCAGAATCATGGCCGTGGGATCAGCTATATTGGTATTCCTGGCCTGCTCGAGCCAGTTGCCGAACTGCTGAATAGGGTCGGGATCAAGACTGTTGCGAAGCAGTCCGCCTTTTAAATACTCTCGTCGAAAATTGCTGATATCCAAAATAAACCTCAATACATGAACACTATTTTTTCCAGTGTGAGACACTAGCAACTCCGAAGGCAGTTGTCATGTAAAATTTCCCGGCACCCCCTCTTATTTGAGCAAATAAATATTGGCAAGATACGCCCCATGGTGTAAGCCTGATTCCTCTATCGTAAAAAATGTTTGAGCGCTAGACAAAAGCCCTTTTTTCAAGCCCGATGCGGCCCGGAAAAGGGTTTTTCTTTGCCGCTTCATCACGTAACCGCTGTTTTTGCAAACTTTACTTCTGAACTCATCCCCATGCTCCTGATTCACCCGCCGGCAGCCAAGCCCTGCGAGCCGCCTGCAGGCATTGCCCGAATAGCAGGAACGCTTAAGGCTCACGGTTATCCTTGCCGTATTTTCGATGCCAATCTTGAGGGACTGCTTTTTTTAATATCAAGTGTCAAGCCGTCTCGGGATCCCTGGAGCCGCAGAGCATGTAAAAAGAGAGAGGCAGATCTCGTATCGCTTCGCTCCTGGGAACTTTATGCCAATCCCGCTCGTTACCGGCGGGCCGTTGCCGATATCAACCATCTGTTGGAACTGAGCGGGAAACCTAAAGGCATGGCCGTTAGCCTCAGCAACTACCAGCATAACACACTTTCACCGACGAAAAGCAGCGATCTGCTTCAGATGGCCGCAACCCCGCAAAACGATATTTTCTTTCCCTGGTTTTCAGTGCGCCTTGCCCGGATCATCGATGATTGCGCCCCTGTCTTTATCGGAATTTCTCTGAACTATCTCAGCCAGGCACTGACAACCTTTGCTATGATCGGATGGATTAAAAAGCGGTATCCGCGACTGAAGATCATTCTGGGCGGCGGGCTGATGACCTCTTGGATGAGCAATCCCTCTTGGGATAATCCGTTTGCAGGCATCGTGGACCACTGTATCGCCGGCCAGGGAGAAGGCCCTCTTTTGACCCTGGTTCAAAAAGAGGACAAACAGAATAGAGAGTCCGACTACTCGCAGTTGTCTCTCAACGCCTACCTGGCACCGGGCTTTATCCTTCCCTATGCCGCTTCATCAGGATGTTATTGGAGCAAATGTTCCTTTTGCCCTGAGACGGCGGAAAAAAGCGCATATCTACCCGAGCCTTCCCAACAGACCGTTGCAAACATTCAACGCCTTGTTGATGAAACGTCTCCTGTTCTGCTGCACTTTCTCGATAACGCCTTCAGCCCGGCTCTGCTCAAATCACTGGCTGCCCAAAGCCCCGGCGTTCCGTGGTATGGATTTGCAAGAATCGATAACGACCTGACAGACCTTGATTTTTGCCGGGCACTCTTCAGATCGGGTTGCAGGATGTTGAAACTCGGAATCGAATCCGGCGACCAGGGTGTCCTGGATAGAATGAATAAGGGAACGGATCTGGACATAGTGTCCAAAGTCTTGGCAACACTTGAAAAAGCAGGAATAGCCACCTATGTCTATTTGCTTTTCGGAACGCCTGCCGAATCGCTCGTCGAGGCGAGGAAAACTCTTTGCTTCATTGCCGACAACCACACGGCAGTCACCTTTTTAAACCTGGCCATTTTCAATCTGCCGATCTCAAGCCGTGAAACATCGACTGTCGAGATCATCGATTCCCACGAAGGCGATCTCACGCTCTATTCAAATTTCGTCCATCCACGCGGTTGGAACAGAAGGGAAGTCCGCAGATTTCTGGATAGGGAATTCCGTAGGCATCCGCGGATTGCCCCCATACTGGCCAATGATCCGCCGCTGTTTACCTCGAATCATGCGTGCTTTTTCAGCGAGAATCTTACTCGAAGGAAACTCTCTCATACTGTTGAATAAGAGGGCTTACAGTGGGAGAATCAAGCAATCTCCATCACTTCAATGTGAAAATTAAGGTCCTTGCCGGCCAAAGGCGGGTTGGCATCCAGGGTTACATGGGTTGTCGTGACTTCGGTGACTCTGACGTGAATCAGCTCCCCATTGGTCCCGCCCACCTGAAGCCTCTGACCGACCTGGGGATCGAGATCAGGCGGAATGTGTTCGCGAGGGGCCTTGATCACAAGATCATCCATATGTGAGCCATAAGCCTTCTCCGCCGGTATTGTTACATCCTTTGCCTCGCCGACTTGCATGCCTATAACCGCCTCTTCAAACCCGACGATCACCTGGCCGCTGCCGATTGTAAATTCCAGAGGATCATGGCCTGTCGATGAATCGAACACCGAGCCGTCAGTAAGCGTCCCTGTGTAATGAATCTTGACCGTATTTCCATTTTTTGCTTCTGTCATTGTTTCTCCTTTTTTTTATTACTATACCACATCATATACCTGATTGATACGTGCTTACGGTCTTTTCTTGGCAACCAACTAAAACCACAACTAAAAAAACACATCGCCATCACCGCCGATACCTGATGAAATTCAAAAAGAGCAAAGACTGCCATGGGATGTCGAATAGTATTGGCAAGTGTAACGAAAAGAGATATACGTTTTTTAAGATCACTACTATCCGTTTAATCCTCTGCCGCTCTCAGCCAAAGTGAGATCGAGAAGAGATTTCCCGGAAAGGAGGCGGCTTTGAAGGTTTTTACTGTCGTTCATATCCATTACACCGGCCAAGGAATCGGCAAGCAAACAGCAAAGGGCACATCTAGGATCATAACGCAGGATTCCGATTGGAAGGACCTCCCGCAAGACCCGATTGTCATCGTTACTGCAACGACACCCGAGATGCTGCCCCATCTCACCGACGTCAAAGGAATCATCGCTGAACAACCGGGGCTGACCTCCCATGCAGCTGTTGTCTCCCGCGAATTAGGCATTCCGGCAATAGTGGACGTTCATAATGCAACGCACCTTTTCGAAAATGGACAGACCGTCACCATGAACTGTGAATCCGGCAATATTACCGTCGGCAAACAAGTGGAGAAGACCTGACCGAGAAGGGTTTTGTTAAGGTGAAATGACACAAAAGAAGGTTATCGTAGTCGGTGGCGGGGCCGCAGGCCTTATGGCAGCAGGACAGGCAGCCCAGGCTGGCGCCCAGGTTCTGCTGCTGGAAAAAATGAAACAGCCGGGCCGAAAACTTTGTATCACCGGAAAGGGTCGCTGCAATCTGACCAATACGACAGAACTCACGGACTTTCTTTCTCATTTCGGCAAAAACGGCCGTTTTCTCAGGCAAGCCTTTGCCCATTTCTTTGCTCCCGAACTGATGAGTTTTTTTGAAAACCTCGGCCTCGAATTGGTAATCGAGAGAGGAGGCCGCGTTTTCCCTGCAAGCGGTAATGCTCCTGATGTTCTGAAAGTCCTTAAAAAATGGCTTGCCTCATTTTCAATAAGAACGAAGTATACATCTCCGGTGACCGGCCTTTTGATCGAAAAAGGCATAATCAAAGGAGTCTGCTGCAATGAAGAAGAATTCTTCGGCGACACCGTTATTCTTACGACAGGAGGCGCCTCATATACCGCTACCGGCTCAACCGGCGATGGATATATCCTTGCCGGATCGGCCGACCACACCATCGTCCCGATTCGCCCGGCCCTGGTCCCGCTGACGACTGCAGGACCGCACGCAGGGAAGATGGCAGGTTTGAACCTCAGGAATGTCGAGGTCCGGATGTATGTTGACGGAAAGAAAAAGAGACAAGCCTTCGGTGAAATCGCATTTACGGAATTCGGACTGAGCGGCCCGTTGACATTGACATTCAGTGGCGATGTGGTGGATTACCTTCAGATGGGCAAGAAGGTGGTCTTTTCGGTGGATCTCAAACCGGCACTCGACGAGCATAAACTTGACGCACGGTTGCAGCGGGATTTCACAGAGCGAGCCAAGGAGCGTTTTGACAGCGTCCTGCGCGGTCTCCTGCCGCGCGAGATGGTGCCCATATGTATTGACGAAACAGGTATTTTGCCGGAAAAGCAGGCAGGCCAAATCACTTCCAGGGAACGTAAGCTCCTGCTCAGTTGGGTAAAAAACTTCCGCCTGGAAATAAATGGCCACCGCCCCATCAATGAGGCTATCATCACTGCGGGAGGGGTAAATCTCAAGGAAATCAACCCAAAGACCATGGAGTCCCTACGAACCCGAGGCCTTTTTATCGCCGGAGAGCTGCTCGATATTCACGGTGATACCGGCGGCTATAACCTCCAGGCCGCCTTCTCCACCGGTTGGTTGGCCGGCCACTGTGCCGGCACGGAGAAATCCTGAGACATATGTCTCAGGAAAGGACAATGGAATCTACATAGCCGGCCAAAAGCGGTGAGGTCAAACTGTAACCACGATCTTACCTTTTTGTTGGTTTGATTCCATATAACGGTGGGCTTCAACTATGCTCTCCAGTGGAAAAGTCCGGTCGATGATGGGTTTCAGGACACCGGCTTCGAGACCGTTGCAAACAAATTCTTTACCGCGTGCAAGCCGTTCGGGATTTTTCACAATTTCAAACAGGGTGTACCCTCGCACAGTTAGGCCTTTAGCTAGCGCCGAAAACAAAGGATACGCAGTTGGCGCGGGCGACAACGCACCATACTCGAAAATAGTCGCACCAGAGGCTGCAGCATCGGCAAGTTCTACCAGCATGGGTCCGGCGACTGGGTCAAAAATCATGTTTGCGCCTTTCCCTGAAGTGGTAGCCATCACGCTTTCAACCAGGTCCTCTTCGTCGGTAACAATGACGCGGTCGGCTCCTGAGTCAACGAGAAACGATTTCTTGGCGGCACCGCGAGTAGTCGCAATAACATGTGCACCAACAGATTTTGCGATTTGAGTAGCAGCCTGTCCCACGCTGCTGCTTGCCGCAGTGATCAGTATGTAGTCGTCTTTTTGTAATCGACCGAACTCAATAAGGGCGCCGTAAGCCGTTAAAAACTGCATCCATATCGCTGCGCCTTCGACTGCGGATAGATTCTCAGGATACTGTGCCACGGCGTACGCTGGAACGATAGCGCTTTCACCGTAGACCCCATAGGCCCCTATTGAAAATGAGGGGATGGTACTCACCCTGTCGCCTATTTTGATGTCGCCGGTTCCCGGCCCGACTGCGTCTACGATCCCTGCAGCTTCATAACCTAGTCGGGAAGGCAGCTGTGGGGTTTCCAGGTACTGTCCCTGCCGGAACATAACTTCAGCCCGGTTTAGGCCGATGGCTTCAACCTTCAGGCGTACTTCGCCGTTACCCGGCTCCATCGCAGACAACTCCTCGACCTTGAGGACCTCAGCTCCTCCCGTTTCATAAAAACGAACGATCTTTGGCATGATGTCTCTCCTCTGCTATTCAAAATTATTGGCATGAATTCATGTCGATATTTCATTAACGGTTCCCACAGCGCGATGCCTGTTCATAGTGTTGACGGGAACGGTTCAATTCGATTTTACGTTTCAAATACCGGCTAAAATCATTTACGATGATCGTTTAACATGAATCTAATGCCGGATTATTAAAGCAGCAAGAGCACCTACCGAAGATACCGGCTAAACCACTAACGGTTTCCACTGTTCACGAAAGAGCGGGAAACAATCCTTTGATACCGCTGGCTATAAACTCTATTGCGATGGCTGCCAGAATCAACCCCATAATTCGCGTGAAAACATTTATGCCGGTCTGGCTGAGATATTTTGAGATGTACGGCACAAATTTAAACACAACATACAAGAGCAGACTTGCGACTGAAATGACAAGCCCGACAGTCATATAATGCAAGAAACCTGTTCCCTTGTGTGCGTAAAGGATTACCGTACTGATGGCACCCGGTCCGGCGAGCAAAGGAGTTGCCAACGGGACAACCGCGATGGACTCCCTTTTCCCACCCTCTTCCGCTTCTTCAGCAGTGTGCTTGACCCCACTCGTTCTGGCATGCATCATGGAAATCGCCATTAAAAGAATGAGCAATCCGCCTGCAACTCGAAATGAGCTGATCGTTATGCCGAAAAAATTCAAAATGGCTTCGCCGATAAAAAGGGACAAAAGCAAAATGGCAAATACCGAGTACACGACGACATTGGAGATGGCCCGGCGTTCAGCCATGTCCAAATGAGAAGTAAGTGTAATAAATATAGGGATCGCACCAATGGGGTTCACTATGGCGATGAGGCCAATCAACATCTTGGTATATTCCGTATATGCAAGCATACCTTTAATTTTTAAATTTTATTTCATGGCCTGTTCTTGTGTTCATGCATTGGCTCCCCCTCTCAAGAACACGATAAAATAATCATCGCCGAGCCCTGGGCAAGGTTACAATGCGACCCAATCGGCGTCGTCCGTTTAAATTCGAACTCCACCCAAAAGATTCGGAGGGGATAATGCCTCAAAATTCATAACAAATTCAGTCCACCCCCATTGTGCATCCAAAATCTCGGCTCCAAGAGATTTTTTATGCCGTACTTTCTTTGACCACCTTGGTTTAACATTGATTCTAAAACGTTTGTCATGGTCAGAAACAACAACGGTCATTAAGTTCACATCAACATTCAGTTTTTCAGGAATATCAGTCACGCAAAAACCAAATCTGGAAAAATCAGATATGGTTCCGGAGAAAAATCCTGTTCCATCAGCCAAATCGACGCTTATGTTTTTCTTTACTATTCTTGGATGCTTCCTATTTTCCATTTTCAGTATCTCCCTCTTTAGTTTATGAGATGCACGCATTTTTTTCGCGCTTCGTATTCAGTGCCGACCTTATGTTCAACCATTTGCCCACAGATTATTTGCCCATTCCGTAAAGAGATACAACAAGTTAGGATTATTCCCTCTATCTTACAAGAAGAATTCAGGTATTAGGTAAATCGAAAAAGAACTTCTTCAAAATTCTTTACTTCTCCTTCGTGAACCTCAACCCCCTCGTCTTTGAGCATCTGTATTTTTTTCTGAATAGCGCTTCCCGATGTCTTTCCTTGAAATCCACCAATCCGACCGGATGTGGCAACAACACGGTGTCAGGGAACCTCAGG
>JBJKQT010000295.1:0-9311 GCA_046705065.1 Desulfocapsaceae bacterium | reverse complement strand
TCTGTCCGTTTTTCCATGGCATCTTCCAACGCGTGGATGGACTTCCTCCGTCCCACCACCAATGGAGCTACCATGTGGGGAAATATCACAATGTCTCTGAGGGGCATCAAAGGGTACAGTCTTGTCGGTTTATTTTCATTTTCCATTATCTAACTCCAGGCTGTATCGCTGCCGTGCTCAAGCACTTTTCAAATTCTCTTCTGGCCTGTTCAGGTACAGTATAACCGGGTAATCTCCATTTGTTATAACCTGCTCGCTGATCACACATTCCTGCACATCCTTTTTGGACGGCAAATCATACATAACATCGAGCATAGCCTTTTCCATGACCGACCGGAGCCCCCGGGCACCGGATTTTCTCTCGAGCGCTTTGCGGGCAATGGCGGTCAGAGCGCCTTCAGTGAAACGCAATTGAATGTTCTCGAACTCGAACAGTCTTTGATACTGCTTCGTCAGCGCATTCTTCGGTTCACGCAGGATTCGCACCAGATCATCCTCCAACAATTCCTCCATTGTCGCGATTACCGGCAGCCTGCCGACCATTTCCGGGATCAGTCCGAACTTCAGAAGATCCTCCGGCTGTACCGATGCCAGCAATTCTCCCAGCTGCTTCTTGGAATCGTCATCGACCTTTGCTCCGAAGCCGATGGATTTATTCCCCATCCTTCTCTTAACAACGGAGTCAAGGCCGACAAAGGCACCGCCACAGATAAACAGAATATTCGTCGTATCTATCTTGACCAGTTCCTGCTGCGGATGTTTTCTTCCGCCTTTAGGCGGAATGGAGGCAACCGTTCCCTCGATGATCTTCAAAAGGGCCTGCTGAACGCCTTCGCCCGAGACGTCACGGGTAAGAGACGGGCTGTCGGATTTTCTGGCAATCTTGTCGATCTCGTCGATATAGATAATGCCTCTTTCGGCTTTTTCGATATCGTAGTCTGCGGCTTGCAACAGATTAACAAGAATATTCTCCACATCGTCTCCGACATAACCTGCCTCAGTCAAGGTGGTAGCATCAGCCATGGAAAACGGAACATTCAGAATCCTGGCCAGGGTCTGGGCGATCAGGGTCTTTCCTGAACCGGTGGGGCCGATCAGGATGATATTGGACTTTTGCAGTTCGACCTCGTTGTCTCCCACGGGCGCATCTATACGCTTATAATGATTGTGAACGGCAACGGAGAGTACCTTTTTGGCATACTCCTGTCCGATTACATACTCATCGAGATGAGCCTTTATCTCCATGGGCTTCAATGAAGAGGATGCGGAACCTTTCGTATCGGCCTCATCCGCTCCCGAATCGTCATGGACGATCTCGTTGCAGAGTTCAATGCATTCATCGCAGATAAATACATCGGGCCCAGCAATCAACTTGTCGACTTCGTCCTGGCTTTTGCCACAAAAAGAACAATTGCAATCAGGTTCTTTTTTCTCAATGTCACTCATTTTTTGTTTCCTCGTCTGCCTCTTGCTCATTACGACTTACAAGCACTTTATCTATTATACCATATTTTAGAGCTTCCGTGGCACTCATATAATTGTCACGTTCAGTATCCACTCTGATTTTTTTCACCGTCTGTTTCGTGTGCTTGGCAAGAATCTGGTTCAAATCCTCCCGCATGCGCAGGATCTCTCTGGCATGGATGTCAACATCGGTTGCCTGGCCTTGAAATCCGCCCGTGGGCTGATGGATCATTATCCTGCAATTCGGAAGAGCATAGCGTTTTCCTGCAGTTCCGGCGGCCAGCAACAAGGCTCCCATCGAAGCGGCTTGGCCCATGCACAATGTTGCTATATCATTTTTAACATATTGCATGGTGTCGTAAATTGCCAGTCCTGCCGTTACAACTCCACCCGGTGAGTTCACATAAAACGTTATATCTTTATCCGGATCTTCTGCTTCAAGAAAAAGGAGTTGGGCAATAATGACATTAGCCACATCATCATCAACAGCAGAGCCTAAAAAAATAATGCGCTCCTTTAAAAGACGCGAATAAATATCGTATGCGCGTTCGCCTCTCGGACTCTGTTCTACTACCATTGGAACAAGATTCATTTGGTAACTCCTTAAAATAACGCGACTGCAGTAAGCATAACGCCTGCTGCAGTCGCAAATGTCGTATCACCCGGGTTCATTAATCCGGGGGTCGTTTTTGTTAAGAGCCCGATATCTCAGCTCCCTTCTTCTTCCTTTTCGTTTTCGACGGCGACCGCAGCCGGTTCAATGAGTTTGGCTTGATCTTTCAGAAAAAGCAGGACCTTTTCATTTAACAACTCATTCATTAAGGGCAGCAGATCGTCACGATTCTGGAAAAACTCTTTTACCTTGGCAACCGACATATTGTATTGATCTCCGATGCGTTTGAAACCCCGTTCCATATCCTCATCGTTAATCTTGATCTCTTCTTTCTCGGCAATCTTTTTCAGAATAAAATCACCACGTACACGCTTCGTTGCAACCGGCTCATTGTTTTCTTCGAGCATCTTTCTGTTCAAACCGGCAGCCTCCAAACTCAAGCCCGATCTTTCAAATTGCTGTTCAGTCTGTTTGATCATCTCTTCAACTTCAAAACGGACAAGACGTTTGGGTACGTCGAAATCGTAGCCTTTCAACAACTGCTCCATAAGCTTATCGGTCAATTCCCCATCAGCGCTTTCCTGCTTTTTTTTCTCAAGGCGTTCGCGGATGGTTTTTTTCAAATCGTCCAGCGTGTTGAATTCTTTACCGACATCTTTAGCAAATTCATCATCCAAGGGGGCAAGGACACGTTCTTGAACATCTTTTACAGTAACGTGAAATTTGACCTTTTTGCCCGCCAAAATCGGGTTCGGATGACTCTCCGGGAAATCAACCTCATGGTCGGCCGCATCACCCTTTTTCATCCCGGCTAATTTTTCTTCGAATTCGAAGCCCATCTTTCCGGAACCGACTTCCAATGAAAAATTATCGTTTTTGACCTGTTTTATCGGATTATCATTATGGAATCCTTGATAATCCACTATAATCACATCGCCCTTCTGAATTGCCCTGTCATCGACGGAGCGCAGGGCCGCCATGTTTTTCTGGATGGCCGACAAATCTTTTTCAATTTCCTCTTCGGTAACCGTCGTATCGGGTTTTTCAATTTCAAGCCCCTTATACTCCACCAGTTCGAATTCCGGCCGGATATCCACATGCGCGACATAGGAAAAAGTGCCGTCTTCTTTGAAAACGGGGGCGGAAATTTCAGGATGAACGACAGGCTCTATTTTTTGTTGTTCCACAGCATCGAAATATGTATCCTGAACCAGCTTCTCGCCAACTTCTCCCTCGACCTGGGGTTTGTAGGTCTTGACAATGATCGAACGCGGAACTTTGCCCCGTCTGAAGCCTCTCATTTTCGATTCTTTTTGGAGCTTGTCGTAAGCCTCATTCAGCTTTTTCTTAACATCGCTTTCAGGCAAAGTGATTGTCAATTTCTTTGTAAGAGCACCGACTTCTTCAACAATTACTTCCATCTGTTATTATCCTTTTTATTGGTGTGTTGATACAACCCGATATGTGTGGTGTCGTTCTTGCATCTTAAGCACGTTTAAATTGGTGCGAGAGGGGGGAATCGAACCCCCATGGGTCACCCCGTCAGATCCTAAGTCTGGTGCGTCTACCAGTTTCGCCACCCTCGCAACACTTTGATTTCAGGTATTTTTGCACCACAAAAGGTGCAGACTACCATCTTTTTACCATATTTGCCAACTATAAAACAAAAGTTACGTGAAAAGATGCGCATACATCAGCACCTCTTTAAATAAGGCACATCCCTTCACCCGTCAAGGCGCAGCTTGCCCTCTAAACAGGATTTCTCACCATCCGAAGCCGTAGAAGGACGGAATAAACGATACATAATTTTCGGTTTGAAGTACAAAGTCTTAAACCATGTTATATCTTTCGGCCGACTTCGGCCGGATGGTTATTACAGAGAGACCGCCCCTTCCAGGAGCCCTAACTTTTTAACAAGCGCCTCCAACGAGCAGCTTGTCTTGCAAGGCAATAAAAAGGCGCTATAAATACCATTATATTCATTCAGTAACCACATTTTTTTCATGGGAACTCAAATGATGCCGCATCTTCTTGACTTCCTCCTTCGACGAAATGCCGGAAAAGCCGTTGTCACCAACACGGGTGTAGTACTTTGTTTTGGGGTATCGTCTTGCCAAAATGTTGTTCAATGGCTATTATTTCTTATCCTTTTACATATTTGCTGATCGCGGCGAAACCGTGGTCGAACACTTTACGATGAGGTTATCATGACTTACAAGCATATAGCGGCAATTATGATTGCAATATCTGTTCTCTTTCCCGCGAAATGGTCGACCGCCGCTCTGGAAAACGGCCAGTCTTCAAAGATAGACTGGACGGTGGAGAATGAATGGAAACTGCCTGCAACGCCGCTTGATATAGTCTATTCGCTGGACCAAAAGCATGTCTTCGTATTGACGGACCAACATCAGGTCATAATTTATGATGCCTCCGGAAAGATAGAAGGGACCATCCCCGTATCTCCAGGAGTAAAAGCCATCGACATTGCACCACGAGGAGAAAATCTTTATCTCATCGACTCCGAGAAAAAAACGTTTACTACCGTAGCAGTGGACTTCATTGCCGATATCAACATAAAAGGTTCTCCAGTACGAGGAAAGTCCGACGCTCCGATAACCATTGTCGAATTCTCCGATTTTGAATGCCCGTACTGCAAAGAGACTGTGCCGCTTCTTGATAAGGTGTTAAAAAACAACCCGAATACAGTAAAACTGGTTTTCAAAAACATGCCGCTTCGTATTCACAGATACGCCGAACTTGCCGCAAGAGCAGGTGTTGCCGCCCAAAATCAAGGTAAATTCTGGGAATTTTATCGTGAAATTTTCTCTTCTCAAAAAATGAATCCGCAGGTCATCCAATCCATTGCGGTTAAGCTCAAACTTGACATGCAAAAATACAAACAAGATTTGACGTCCACCAATACCCAACAGAGAATTATCACTGACATCAGGGATGCCGATGCAGCAGGAGTCACCGGAACCCCCGCCATTTTCATTAACGGCCGAATGCTGAGGAACCGCTCTCCGGAATTCATCCAAAAAATCATCGATGAAGATTTGAAAAAGATGAAAACGTCCCATTGAACATGCATAAACAACTCAGCCGCGACCTCCATTTTTACGACAATGCACTGGCGGGTGCCCTTTACGGCGATCTGAACAAAAATTTACATATTGTTGAGAAGAGTTCCGGTGTAAAGATCAACGTTCGTGGGAATTCCCTTAATATTTCGGGCCGGGAACATGAGGTGGATCTTGCAACCGACCTGCTTAAGCAACTCTACGAGCTTATTAAAAAAGGATACCCGGTTTACTCGTCGGATTTCGCCTTCGGTCTTCGTATCTTGGAATCCTCTCCGAAGGCGAGTCTTGACAAAATCTTTCTCGACAAGGTCTATGTAACCACTAGGAACCGGGTCATCTCACCGAAGACCAGAAATCAGAAGCTTTACATCGATGCGATCCGCCAGAACGACATCGTTTTCGGTATCGGGCCTGCAGGAACCGGCAAAACCTACCTGGCCGTGGCTATGGCCGTATCAACCTATATGAGCGGCCAGGTCCGATCAATCATTTTAACAAGACCCGCGGTTGAGGCAGGAGAAAAACTGGGTTTTCTGCCAGGGGACCTGGCTCAGAAAGTAAACCCTTACCTAAGACCCCTCCATGATGCGCTTAATGACATGCTGGGCCCGGAAAAAAGCGAAGAACTCATAGAAAAAGGGGTAATCGAAATCGCCCCACTGGCTTTCATGCGCGGCCGGACGCTGAGCAATGCCTTCATTATTTTAGATGAAGCCCAAAACACGACACGCGAACAGATGAAAATGTTTCTCACCAGGATCGGTTTCGATTCTCTGGCGGTAATCACCGGCGACAGCACCCAGGTAGATCTTCCCGTTCCGAAACAATCCGGTCTTCTTGAGGCAAGGGACTTGCTGGCCGGTATCGATGGCATAAAATTCTGCTCGTTTTCGGGGGAGGATGTCGTCCGCCATCCTCTAGTGCAAAAGATCATCCAAGCGTACGAAAAGAAATCGTAACTCATGCCTGTTTATCTCACTGACAATTACGGCAAGACCGATAAAAAAACCTATCGCAGCTCCATATCTTCAATTGCCGAACGGCTACTCAGTCTGTGCGGGAAGGAAGACCACGGTCTGAGTATCCTGTTGGTGGACGACGCCGAGATGACACGGCTGAACACCCATTATCGGAAGAAAAACACCCCCACAAATGTTTTATCCTTTCCGTTCTTCGAGGGTGCCGATGAATCGCTGCTCACCTTGCCCGTCAAAGAACTTGGAGACATCATCATCTCGATGGATACTGCAGCAAGGGAGGCAAAAGAAGCTTATCAGAGCCTGGAGAGGCGCCTCACATGGCTGATCACACACGGCCTCCTTCATCTGCTCGGCTACGATCATGAGATTTCCGAGTCCCATGCCGCAACCATGCAGAATAGAGAAAATGAACTTATTTCTATATTACAAAGCCATAGGAGCAAAGTCATGACCCATCTCGCCATCAACGTCGATCATATTGCCACGATTCGCCAGGCTCGAGGAATAAACGAACCAGACCCTGTAACGGCGGCGGCAATTTGTGAGCTGGCCGGTGCCGTCGGAATTGTCGTTCACCTGCGGGAAGATAGAAGACATATTCAGGACCGGGACGTCCGTTTGCTCAGGCAAACGGTCAAAACCAAGCTCAATCTCGAGATGGGCGCCGCCGAGGAAATCATCGATATCGCCCTCGATATCAAGCCGGACATGGTCACACTGGTGCCGGAAAAACGCCTTGAGCTGACCACCGAAGGCGGGTTAAATATTACCTCTCAGAAGAAAAAACTCGCCCAAACGATCAAACGGATGACGAAGGCCGGCATCCCGGTCTCTCTTTTCATCGACCCGGATCCGGAGCAGATCAAGGCGTCCCATGAAATTGGAGCGACATTTGTAGAAATCCACACCGGAAAATACTGCGACGCCAAAACCGATCGGGAACGTGACCGTGAATTTGAACTGATAGCCATTGCAGCCGAGTCAGCCTCCGAAATGGGTCTTCGGGTCAATGCCGGTCATGGCCTCGATTATAGGACCACAGCACGTGTCGCCGCCCTGAAGGCCATCGAAGAACTTTCCATCGGTCATGCCATCATTGCCCGTGCCGTAATTGTGGGTCTGGAGAAGGCAGTGAGGGAAATGTTCGACATCGTTCGATCGGCAAGCCTTGGCACTCATTAAGCGAACACGAAAAGAGAGTAACAAAAGCCGCACCGGCAATGCCCGAAACTGCTCTTTGCCGATTGACAAATTCAGCTATTCCGTGGTAAAAACACACACCCTGCCTTGGTGGTGGAATTGGTAGACACCCGGGACTTAAAATCCCGTGGACCTTGCGTCCGTATCGGTTCGAGTCCGATCCGAGGCACCAGACATATCAAGCACTTGTAATGACATCTATTGCAGGTGCTTTATCTATTCCTGACTATAGCAGACTATTTTGACAACCCCTGTACAACTGTCAGCTTACGTGCAAACGTAGAAAATTTTGCACGTAAGTCTAGATAATTTCACGTATAAATCTGCAAATTGACCAATGCGTTTTTTGGGTCAACGCGAGGTCGTGACTTATTAAAGATTGCTTGTCTTTATAGTAGTAGCCTTTAGTGTAAGAGTTTATTGAAAATTTATAGGTTCAATGTGGCAATATTAAAATATTGCTACCGTATCAGCAAACATTAGCAAAAAGGCTTACTGTGTTCTTTTAAACGCAAAGGTAAATTGAAAAAGGCAGAACCGTGCGAACGGGCCTGCCTTTTTTCTGGGATGGGCTTAAAAATCAAGCTTTGTTCTTTCTACGACTAAATCCCAAACCAGCAAGGCCAGTTCCCAAAAGGAGCATGGTGGTAGGCTCTGGAACGGAGGATGATGGATTAAGCGTATTGTTGTAAAGAGTTTTTACTTCGCCTCCTGTGAGAGCATTATCGTATACCCCTACATCATCAACATACCCTTGAAACAAATTTGTTGGAATTCCAGATGAGTTAAAGATTCCACCAACCATAAAATCTGCACTATTGTTTGAGTATCCGGCCGAACCTGTACCAGCAAGACTACCATCGACATAGATGCTAGTTACACCGTTGTTATAAACTCCAACCAATTGATGCCAATCTCCGTCATCTATAGCTGGACCTCCAACTGCTGTGGTATAAGAACCACTGGCAGAATAAAATGATTCAGTGCCAGTCTGTGAAAACCCGTCACCAACGTTATTTATCCCCAACCAATAACCTTGCGTTACTCCTGCCCAATGTTTCCCAACCGGAATCATGCCTGAAGTGTCTCCAGCAGCGATTTTTACCCAAGTTACAAGAGAGAATGCAGAACTGCTCGAAAAATTATTGCCCATATCGATGTAACCATCTGTAATTTCAACAGCTCCACCTTCAATACCACCTGTCGTGGTGAATGTGACCCCACCAACGAGAGTACCAGTGACATTTCCCACACTATCATGAGCTATTGTGCCGCCAGATTCATTAAAGTTCCAATCTGCAATTAGTGTCGCATTTGCTGTAACTGCTATACCAAGCGTAAGCAAAGAGCTCACCAAGCCTGAACAAAATTTCTTATACATCTTTCCCTCCATTAAACACCGATTTTTCCTTGATATTATAGAAAATATTACGCTTGATTTTTTCTCCGAATAAATCCTAAACCAACAAGGCCAGTTCCAAAAAGTAACATAGTACATGGTTCAGGTACTGGATCAGCTGAACGTGGAAGATCATATTCAACGAAATAACCAACAACTGGGTCACTAGGAGAAACTGGTCCAGGGCCTGCGGCATCGGCCCATGTCCCTGCATTGATTCCGAATGTATCAGAACCAATATTCATGTATGCGTACCCATTGTTGTTTGGTTCTGCCCCTCCCCAATTCGTGTAAGAAAAACTACCAGCATCAGGCCCAACGAGCCACCCAACAGATGCTTCACCTCCTAGCCAAGCACCTGTAAAGCCTGAAAAAGAATTGTAATTATGGGCTAAATTATAGAGGAAATCATTCTCGGCTTGTGATGTGATTGTAGCTAAGTGACCGTTGATTCCTAAATATTCACTTGAGGCCGCAGACGCTTCAGCAGTTGACCAATAATTATTGGTAGCGGAATAGGGATCTATAACTTCAACGAAATCGTAATAACTTGACCCAAATAACACCGGGGT
>JBJKQT010000294.1:0-6884 GCA_046705065.1 Desulfocapsaceae bacterium | reverse complement strand
AAAACGCTTTGGATGGAAATCATGAAGGACAATTTGCGGATGATAACTTTCGGATTAAAATATGACTTCAAGCGTCAACCCATGATGGATGACGACGATATGATGGAAATGGTGCGGGAGATCGGATAACTTGTTGACCTGTTTGCGACATTGTTTCTTGGCTTTACCTTCCATGTAGATTAAAGTGCCGAACAATTATTTTTGTAAGAGCGAGAAGAGATTATGATTAAGACCGGACTTACATGTTTTTTGGAGGAAATTCCAGCTGCCGTGATGGGAAAGCGGGTGGGATTGCTCTCCAACCAGGCTTCGACGGACCCTTGCTTCAGGCATGGAAAGGAAGTGCTCAGTAAAAGACTGGGGAACCGACTGACCTGCCTGTTTTCCCCGCAGCATGGTTTTTTTTCCGAGAAGCAGGATAACATGGTCGAATCTTCTCACGTAACCGATGCGCTTACCGGACTCCCGTTGTTCAGTCTTTATGGTGATAGCAGGAGACCGGGTAAAGAGATGTTCGATTTGATCGATGTTTTGCTCATTGATCTGGTCGATGTTGGAACACGCGTATACACTTTTTTGTATACCATGGCCTACTGTTTGGAAGCGGCTGCCGCCTGGGGAAAACAGGTTGTCGTATTGGATCGGCCGAATCCTGTGGGCGGAGAAAAAATTGAAGGGAATTTGCTTGAAGATGACTGTACTTCCTTTGTCGGTCTCTACCCCATGCCCATGCGCCATGGTTTGACGTTCGGCGAGTTGGCCTTGTATATCAACGAGGAATTTCAAATAGGGGCAGAAGTGCATGTTGTGACGATGCAGGGATGGCGGCGGACCATGCTGTTTAGAGATACCGGTCTTCCGTGGGTTTTTCCCTCGCCGAATATGCCGACTCCGGAAACGGCGATGGTTTATCCCGGACAGGTGATCTGGGAAGGGACCAATATCTCCGAAGGACGGGGAACAACGCTGCCTTTCGAGTTGGTCGGGGCCCCGTTTTGGCAACATGAACCGATTTGTGATTTTCTTGCCGATATCCCGCTCCCGGGATGCAATTTGCGGCCGTTGATTTTTGAGCCGACCTCCGGCAAGTGGGCAGGGCAGCCTTGCACAGGGTTTCAGATCCATGTTACCGATGCAAGCGTCTTCCTTCCATATCGAACGAGCCTTGCGCTTCTGCAGGCGGTCATGAGTCTTTATCCGGATCAATTTCGCTATAAAGATCCACCATATGAATACGAATATGAACGATTGCCCATGGATCTGATTCTCGGTTCGGGCAAAGTGCGAAGACAGCTGGAAGGGCACATGAACCTTCTCGAGATGGAAGGGGAATGGGCAGGCGATTTAGCTGAATTCGCCGAGAAAAGAAAAAAATATTTTCTCTATAAGGAGTAACTGCGGTCTCTTGGACAGAGAAACAAAGGACGGCACTGGAGCATGTATTATGATGAAAAAAAAGGTGATGCTTGGCGACTTGGCCCGATTGGTGAACGGAGAAATAGTGGGAGACGGAGGTGTCGAAATTGAACGTTTTGCTCCCATTGAGACGGCAGGGCCCGGAGACATCACTTTTCTTGTCAAAACCGGAAAACAGGAACTCCTCGCTTCAACAAAGGCTTCTGCCGTACTGGTGCCGTTACTCACGGAGGCAGCGAATACGACCTTGGTCAAGGTTAAGGACCCTTATCTCGCTTCGGCAATTATCCACAATTATCTGCTGGACGAACCGTTTGCCGCCAAGGGTATCCATGCTACGGCTTGTATCGGTAACAACTGTACGATTCCCAGACAGGTAACGATTTCTCCCCATGTCGTAATCGGTGATCGGGTTACAGTGGGTGAACGAGTATCCATTGGGGCGGGAACGGTTATCGGCGATGATGTGGAAATAGGAGACGATGTCGTTTTGAAGGCCAATGTCACCATCGAGAAAGGAAGCCTTCTCGGGAATAGGGTTGTCATCCACCCCGGCGCCGTGATCGGCAGCGATGGATATGGGTATGCCCCGGATGAAAACGGGTGCCATATCAAACGGCCGCAGGTAGGTATTGTTCGCATCGGGGACGATGTGGAAATCGGTGCCAATACCTGTATTGACAGGGCTGCTTATGGGGAAACCTGGATTAAATCGGGAGCAAAGATCGACAATCTGGTGCAGGTTGGCCATAATGTGATTGTTGGGGAAAATTCGCTTCTCGTTGCCCAGGTCGGGCTGGCCGGGTCGACTATTCTGGGACGCAATGTCGTTTTCGGCGGCAAGGCGGCCGCCAAGGGGCATGTTCATCTGGATGACGGGGTGATGGTGGCGGCAGGTGGCGCCGTGCATCAAAATCTGCCCAAAGGCGCGGTGGTGGGCGGAGTTCCGGCAATCCCGGTCAGGCAGTGGGCGAAATCCGTTGCCGTTTATGGCAAACTACCTGAGCTGGCAAAGGAAGTAAAACAGTTGAGAAAAGATGTTGAGAAATTGAAAGTGGCAAAAGAGCAATAAATGTGTTTGAAGGGGAGGAAGATATGGCTGAAGTGATTATTCCGGATAATATTGATATACATGAAGTCCTTCGTGTGTTGCCCCACCGGTATCCGTTCGTGATGGTGGATAGGATACTTTCTGTTGTCCCGAACAAAAGCGTGACGGGGATTAAAAACGTTACCATAAACGAGCCTTTTTTTCAGGGACACTTTCCGGGAAAGCCGGTCATGCCCGGTGTCCTGATCCTGGAAGGGATGGCACAGACGGGGGGCATTATGGCCTATTATTCCGCTCCGGAAAACATCGGCAACAAGGTGTTGTATTTTGCCGGTATCGATAAAGCAAGGTTTCGAAAACCTGTCATTCCGGGTGACCAGATTGTTTTTAAGCTGGAGGTGGCTCGGCACAAACGAGGTATTCTTGTCATGAATGGCGAGGCGCGTGTGGATGATAAACTGGTTGCAGAAGCCGAATTGATGGCCTCATTTGGTTGATCGCATGTATCGGAAAACTAGGCCGCATTTCTCATCAGTTCAGGCGGCGTCAGGTTCGAAGTTTTTGGCAATGGGCTATAGTAATCTATGTTCATTGCTAAAAGACTGAGGAAGATGGCGCCGCCTGGACTGACCTTTGGTGAACACTGTGTAAATTTGGTAATGGATGAGTTTTCTCAAAATATGTTTGATCTCTTAACTTTCTTCCAAATTGCCACGGTGTTCATGAGAAATGCGGGCTAGATGGAGTAAAACAAGAGTCTGAGAGGATAATAAAGCGCACGAGGCAATTTAACCTTGCACTTGCCGGGAATTGCCGGTAATGAGACATGTCCCGCATGCATACACGTTTTACACGCGGTCCAGGTTTCGGACGGTAAGTACCTGCTAAAAATGAAACCGGAGGCCTCCGGTCGCCGTTTCACTACCTATTTGGATAAAATTTTATTAATGATGTCGACACTTATTCACCCAACAGCGGTAATAGATAAAGAAGCCGAGCTGGATTCGACGGTACAAGTCGGACCCTACGCGGTCATTGAAAAAGGCGTCCGTATCGGCGCAGAAACAAGGGTTATGCCCCATGCGGTGGTTTCCGGACCAACCACCATAGGGGAGAGAAATATTATCGGATCGTTTGCAATCGTAGGAGGCGCTCCCCAGGATTTGAGTTATAACGGGGAGCCGACGGAACTTATTATCGGTAACGATAATCAGATCCGTGAATATGCCTCCATCCACAGAGGGACTCCACATGGTCATGGTAAAACTGTTATCGGCAATTATAATTTGTTGATGGCCTATACCCACGTGGCCCACGACTGCCGGCTCGGCGACCATGTAATTATGGCAAACGTCGCCACTCTGGCCGGGCATGTTGAAGTCGGCAGCAGAGCTTCCATCGGTGGTTTGGTGGCAGTTCACCAGTTCTGCCGGATCGGTTGTTTTTCGTATATCGGAGGGGTTTCCGGAATCAGCCTCGATGTCCCGCCGTATGTCATTATCGCCGGAACCCGCAATCGCACACGTATTTCCGGTATCAATAAAATAGGATTGAAACGAAACGGTTTCAGCCGTGATACCATCGGAAAACTTGAAAACGCTTTTCGTATTATTTTCAGGTCGCCAAATCTCCTGATCAAGGATGCGCTGGAACTTGCCAAACAGGAGATCACGGATTGCGCCGAAGTAGACTGTCTTGTGAAATTCTTTGAAGATTCCAAACGCGGAGTCGTGAAGCGCACCATAGAGGATTGACGGATCGATGGAGATAGATCATCGGAAAATCGGCATAATAGCCGGAGCCGGTCAATTCCCTCTCCTTTTTATCGAAGCAGCCAAACGTGCTGGAAGAAAGGTTGTTGTTGTCGCCCATAAAAACGAAACAGCCGCTGTCGTAGCCGAGGCAGCCGATGCCGCTTGTTGGGTCAAGCTCGGTCAACTTGGCAAGATGATAAAGTTTTTCAAGGATCAGGCGACAGGCGAGGTGGTTTTCCTCGGTGCCATCACCAAAACCAAGATCTTTCGCGATGTTCTTCCGGATCTCAAATGCCTGATGCTCTGGAACACCATCGATACCAAGCAGGATGACGCTATCCTGCGCGCCGTTGCCGGAGCCATCGAGGCTGAAGGAATCAAAGTCCTTGAGTCGACATTGTATTTACGGCATCTGCTTTTTCCCAAAGGTGTCTTGACCAAGAAGAAGCCCAACAGGAAACAGCGGGAGGATATTGCCTTCGGCTGGATGAATGCAAGAGCCATAGGAAAGTTAGACATCGGACAGTGCGTTGTCGTGCGTAACCTCTCGGTTGCAGCAGTTGAGGCAATGGAAGGGACGGATGCGGCGATTCTCCGTGGAGGAAAGCTGGTTAAGGAAAAGGCTGTTGTCGTTAAAGTGAAGAAACCGGGCCAGGATTTTCGTTTCGATCTGCCGGCAACGGGGTTGACCACCATTGAGAACCTGAAAAGTGTGCACGGGGCAATCCTGGCTGTCGAAGCCGGTCAGTCTTTGCTTTTTGACCGCGAAAAAGTCATACAAGCTGCCGACGCCGCGGGAATTGTTGTGGTCGGAGTAGAAGAAAAAGAGGACGGAAGCCTCGATTATTGATCTTCGGAATAGATGGTCCCATGCCGCTGCCTGAAATATTGCCTCTTGCACTTTTGCATGCGCCATTCAAGGAACCGTAGGTTTATTCAAGCATTACTCTCCGGTGGAATGAGCAGATGGATTGACCCACTCAAGAAGCGGCTCGATCCATTCTCGATACGGCTTGTATATCAACCCGTGACCGACACCAAGATTTAAGACCAAGGCTTTTGCTTTCCGGAGTTTTTTTGACCGATCAAAATATTTTTCCGGTGTAATCGGCAATGAGTCGGCCCGATCATGAATGGAGAGTGCATTGCCATACAGAAACAGGCTTTCATCCTGAAGACACCTTTCGAAGAGGCCGGCCAGGAAGATGTAATTTATTCCCGTATCTTTGAGCGCGGCGGAAATATAGGCGCCGATGATACCGCCTTTTGAGGCCCCGACGACGGTGATCTTTTCCGGTGCCACTTTGTTATCCAAAAGCTTTATGATCTGGCTTGTGATCTTTTCGGCATACGGTTTGACCTGTGTACCCTTGGCGCGTGCCTCGCTGACGACGATGAATCCTTCCCTCGCCAACAGCTCAAGGATGAGTTCGTATTCGTAATATCCATGTTCTTCGCTTTTGGGCCGGATCCCTGCCTCTTCCACAATCAATCCGTGCAGATAAAAGAGATACTGTCCACTTCTGTCGGGATTGTCGGGCACATCTTTGAGGATCCGGATTCTTGCCGTTTCCATATCAGTCTCCTGCTCATGGGGGTAAGCGTCGGGAGCCAGTCAGGCGTTTCCTGTCAAATGGTTTCTTGCCTCTTGGATAATCGACTCGACGTCTTTGTTTGCATTGGTATAAAGCAACTCGATTTCCGGATGTTCTGAGGAAAAGACCCGGAATACCTGGTCGGCAAAGGCCGGTCCGATTTCTTTGATGCCGAAAAAATCGAGAATGGCTATCTTGAATTTATCCACCCGGGCCAAAATCCTGCGCGCCTGGGAACGAGAGTAGAGCGCCTCGTAGCTGTAATCCACAAGTCGTATGGGGATGCACGTTTTGGCAAAGGCATTCTGATACGATGTCCTGCATCGGGCTACAATTTCATCGACTGTTCTTTGTGTGTCGTTTTCGATGACCATACAGATCATTGTTCCCGGGATATCTTCATCAGACCTGTCTAGGGTCCAATCCCAAGCGACGTTCTGTCTATGGACCAGCATAACTCTTTTTGAGTGAATTGTGAAATGATCGGCCATCCGGGAAGAGAGAAAAATATTTGATCTTGCCAGGCTGTCGGAAATTGTCGACCATTTGCCGCTTGAAAGTTCCAAGGCGGCGTCTTCATCGGTTTCCAAACCGAGCTTTTCTTTAATGCTGCGAAATATTCCTTTGCCGTCGTCTGACACGATGAGAGTGGACTGGCTTTTCTGTTGGATGACTTTAACGGAGATATTTTTAGCATTCGAATGAATGATTCCGTTGACGAAGACCTCTTCGAAACAAGAGTTCCAAAGTTCGACGACGTTGCCGGGAAGCGCCCGGAGCAAAGGCAGGATGTCGGCCTTCCAAATGATTTGCCCGATGAGTTTTTCGTCGATCGCGTAATTGAATTCAACGATGCGCCCTCTACTCGGGCGGTAGATTCGGCCCGAGGTGTTGCCTTCGGTTTCTATATCTCCTTGGATAGCGAGTTTTTTTAAATGCCGTGCCGAAGCCTGCCTGGAAATCGCAAACCGTTGGGCGACAACTTTGACTATGTCATTGGGATGAAAAGAAACATTATCCAGAATAAATTGCCGTATTATTTTGGTTTTCGGACTACAACCTTCCATT
>JBJKQT010000293.1:0-171396 GCA_046705065.1 Desulfocapsaceae bacterium | reverse complement strand
ACTCCATACTTGCAAGAGACCAGCAGAGCCATTCTGCTCTTGAGCGTTTGGCGGCAACGGAGACAAGCCGGACAGCTTTCAACAGATTAACCATGACTCTTGTCTGCCTTTTGCGTGTGCAACCTTCCGAAGGCGGTTTACGAAACGCCCTGGAACATATGTGGGAATATGTATCCGAACTTCATAAGCAGAATGATTCAAAGGGCAATATGAAAACCCCCGCAGAACTCCTAACTACCATCCAAGACCTTGTCCTAAAAAATAATGTCCTGCATCTCATGAGATCTACGGCTCTAACCGAACTCCGTGCCTGGATTTGAAAGCCCCGCAGGAGAGAATCTCCTGCGGGGGTCCGCAACCGATCAGCTTTTACGATTTGCCGGCTGTCCCTCAAGTTTGAAATCCTTTTCCGACACTCGCAGACATTTTCTTATCATTGCCTGATATGCATCCCAGTCTTTGGTGCTCAGAATAGCCTGTTTGGCAAAAGCAAGTTCTTTCCTATTCATCTGTTTCCTCCTTATGAAGGTGCGGTCCGGAGCAAAAAAAACCCCCGGACCAATACTTGAAATTGATCCGGGGGCCCTGATTTCTCCACAGATGCACGTCGACTGTCTCTGATCCTCGGAGACCGTCACACTCAAATTGCGATAAGGCAGGTATTCTGACTCCCGGATCATCCTCCGTGCCGCACCTTCCCAACCCTATAAGTCAGTGGTTTTCGCGGCCTTTGTCCCCGATCACAGCGGCGGGCCCGTTCCTGATTTACACAGGATTCCCTCTTATCGTCGTATCGACACCTTATCTTTTCAAAGACTACATGATCCGAAGAGCCGGGTCAATTGTCTTTTACAAACTTTCCCAATCAAGAGGAACCTCCCGCTCCACTGTTTGAACCATCCTGCCCTGCTCGATAAAACCGGCAAGCTTCATCACATCTCCTGCCAGAACCCGATCGGCAGTAACCACAGGGAACAACTTCATTTCCTCGATGGTTCCATATAAACTTTCCGAAACCGGGCTCAAACGCCGCTCCGCTTCGCTTACCGGATGTTCTCCCTGTACTGCGACTTCAAAGATCACTCCCTTGACTGACTTCTGCAGCTTCAGTCTGACCTGCGCGAGTTCCTGCTCTATATCGGGAGGAAGGGTTGCATAAGTCGGAATAACAGGCAAAATCCTTCTAATGGCGATGGCCTGGCAGATATAGCCCAGTTCAATAGCCAGGACCTGGGCCGCCTTCGGAATGGTCTTCAGCAGACGAACGGCAAGGCTCGCCCCCATGCTGACATGGTCTTCCTGACCGGAATTGGTGCCAATATTGAAGAGATGGCTCGGAGTAAGCGAACCCCAGATGTCGTTAACCAACGCGGCCGACGTATATTCAAGCATCATCAGGCCCGACGAGACGGCGTTCTCGTCCGGACTCAATTGCGGCCATTTCAGATCACGGCCCAACCCTTTATTTTTGGATTCGTCGACAAAGCGAGTGGAGCGCTGATGGGCAAGATTGGTCATGATGCCCAAAGCTTGCAGGAGATTGAAAATCTGCACCGCCACAGGCATTCCATGAAAGTGGCCGCCTGAGACGATATCGACGTATTTCCCACGGTAATTTGGCTGCGCATCTTTCCCCGCCGCCAGCAGAATAGGGTTATCGGTGGCCGAATCCGCTTCGATGAGAAAGGCCCTTTCGGCCTTGTCGATCAGTTCCCAGCAGGTTCCTAGGACCTGTGCCGCGCAGCGTATATTGTAGGGGTCCTGGACCTGGCCGTCCACCTCAAAGGGGCGATGGGATTCACGGATAGGTGAATTTTCCATCAGATGCCAAATCCAATCAGCCACCCTGACGGCACCTGGATGAGGCCTTAGCGCGTGAAAATCAGAACGAAAATAGGTATCAGGGGCCAGCATAACCTGACTGACCAGAGCGGTATTGATAACCGCACTCTTCAAAAGCGTTTTCAGACGGCTGCAGGAGAGTATGCCGATGGCGTTCATAAACTGCACTCCGTTATTGAGCGCCAACCCCTCTTTCATTTCAAGTTGAAGGGGCGCCATACCCGCCTGCTTGAGCGCTTCGGCGGATTCAAGCTCTTCCCCGCGATAGTAAACCCGTCCCTTTCCCAACAAAGCAAGGGCTATATGCGACAACGGCGCGAGATCACCACTTGCCCCCACTGAGCCGAATTCTGGTACCAACGGGGTGATCCCATGATTTAAAAGACCGATCAGCCCGTCCACCAGCTCAGGCCGCACACCGCTGTAGCCGCGGGTGAGCGACATTACCCGCAAAAGCATAGTGACCCGCACGATGTCTTGATCAACGCTATCGCCTAACCCCACGGCATGGGAGAGAATCAGGTTTTCCTGAAGCTGCGACAGCTGATCGGCGGGCACTGCCAGATCGACATTATGGCCAAAGCCGCGATTAAAACCGTATGCAGGCCGCCGTTGTTCGGCTATGAATCGCTCCACATCGGCCCGCCGGGTCTGCAACTGTCCGCGAGTTGCATCAGACATGATAACCTGTACCCCAGGCTCCGCAATGGAGAGGATCTCAGGCATGGTAAGCGGTCGAGCATGATCGATGACAAGTGTTTCGGGCATGGCGTTTCCCTCACCTAAAACCGTACAAAAAGGTATGGACGGCAAGCGCGGCCAGCCTGGCGGTGCAGCCGTCCCGATCGTAAATCGGGCAGACTTCGGAGATCTCGAAGACCACCGCCTTCGGGTGATTTCGAATGCCGTCAACAAATAGCAGGATCTCATCGGCCGTTAATCCAATTGGGCTCGGAGCACTTACACCGGGGGCTTCAGCACTACGCACACTGTCCATATCAAGACCTGCCAGAAGCGGCAGAGACGGCAGGGAGGCGATCACAGACTGCCAAAATCCATGACCTTGTTTTGCACGAATCTCACGCAAAGTCGTCACCCGAATACCCAAATCCTGTGCATCCTTTAAATATTGGAGGGAATTTGCCCACGGCTGAATGCCGATCTCAAACAGATTTCCGGGTTTTACCAGATCGCCATCGAGCAGGTTGCGGTAAGCGGTACCGGAATTGCGATTAGGGCTTTGGCGGATATCGAGGTGGGCGTCGATATTGACGCAGGCAATCTGACCGAACACCTCGGCCAAAGCCGATCCGTCGGCAAAAGAGATATCGTTGCCGCCTCCGAGGACAATGACTTTTTTCCCGGCTCTTAAGGCAAAAGCGACAACGGATTGCAGCCGGTCATGGATATCCTCCAATCCTCCGTCAACCTTTATATCGCCGAGATCCACCAGTCGGATCGTCTCTCTGTCCTTCGGGGGCTTCAGACGGTAAAAAGCCTCTCTGATGGCCGCCGGACCGCCAGCAGCACCTGCCCGTCCGTGATTACGGCGCACACCATGATCCTGCGGGCAGCCGACCAGGACATAAGAGGCCTCGGGAAATTCCATCGTGCCAAAGAGACTGACATCGCTCTGCAAAAGATCGTTGGGGTCGTGCCGAGCACCGTCGGCTTGAAAGGGGATCAACAGAGCTTCTATATCGGGCTTCATACGATCACTCCTTTTTTTATCACATGACGGATATGATTTTCACCATAGAAATAGACCATGTCCCTGTAGTCGGCGCAGTCGAGGACCAGAAGATCCGCCTGCCATCCCTCCCGGATGCAGCCGACCGAAGAAAGACCAAGTACGTGAGCCGCGTTTTGGGTCACGCAGCAAAGGGCTTCCTCCAAAGTAACTCTCATTTTCACACAGGCAAGTGTCATCATGAGCTGCATGGACAGACACATATTGGATCCGGGATTGAAATCCGTGGCAATGGCAACGACGGCCCCGGCGTCGATAAGCCTGCGGGCCGGAGCGTAGGAGATGTCCAAAAAGAGAGAAACCCCCGGCAGAACGACACAGGCCGTATCGGAAGCGGCGAGGAGTTCGATTTCCCGATTATCCAGAACCTCCAGGTGATCGACGGAAACAGCGCCCAATGCCACCGCTACGTCAACGCAGCCGATGGCGTGAAACTGGTTGGCATGCAAACGGGGCAGCATACCGTGCTCATGGGCGAGTTCAAGGATTTCGACGCTCTCTTCCGGGGTAAAATACCCTTTCTCGCAGAAAACATCGCAGAAACGGGCGAGTTGTGCCGCCGTGGGGATTGTGTTTTTGATCTGGCGCAGATAGTCCTTCTTGCTCGTCCCTTTCGGCACGGCATGGGCACCAAGAAAGGTGGAAACCAGATCGATGGGCTGCTCGTCGTTGAGGTCCCGTATCGTCTCGAGAATTTTAAGTTCCGCCTTGGGTTCGAGCCCATAGCCCGATTTGCCTTCCATGGTGGTTATCCCCTGCCTGAGCGCGCGGGCCAGATGGTGATGCCCGTTTTTTTTAAGCGTCTTTTTCGAGCAGTCCCGCGTCGCTCGGACGGTTGCCATGATGCCGCCGCCCCTGGAGGCAATGGTTTCATAATCGATGCCGCTGATCCTTTGCGCAAATTCTCCGGCTCTATTCCCGGCAAAAACCGGATGGCTGTGACAGTCGACAAATCCGGGGATCACCGCGCAGCCAGTCGCATCGAGCACAGGTATCCCGTCTCGGGCCGCAACCTGCTCAAGATCTGCAAGGGCTGCAATGGAATCTATTTTCCCGTCACGGATCAAAAGAGAAACATTGTCTTGCACCGACAGCTCTCCAAATTCTCTGCCTCGGATCACACCAGGCTTGGGAGAGACAATTTGGGCCGGATTTTTTATCAAGAGATTTTCGTCCATGGACCTCGCTATCGACTTTGTTCGCAACCTTCCCAGGCAGGCATCGCGCTTCTTGCACCGGAAATGAAACCCATCCGCAGGAAATCTACCCGATCATCGGCAGATCAAGCCCTTTCTCTTTTGCGCAGGCAATGGCTGCTCCATAGCCTGCGTCGGCATGCCGCATGACGCCGCTGGCCGGATCATTCCACAGGACACGCTCAATACGTGCCGCAGCTTCCGGTGTGCCGTCACAGACTATTACCAGACCCGCGTGTTGGGCATAGCCCATGCCGACCCCGCCCCCATGATGAAACGACACCCAGGTTGCCCCGGAGGCACAGTTGAGCAGACAATTGAGCAGTGGCCAGTCGGAGACCGCATCGGATCCGTCGCGCATGGCCTCGGTTTCCCGGTTCGGACTGGCGACCGACCCGCTGTCCAAATGGTCCCTGCCGATCACCACAGGAGCCTTTAACTCGCCTTTTGCCACCATTTCGTTGAAGGCCAGCCCCAGGCGGTGACGATCTCCGAGCCCAACCCAGCAGATCCTGGCCGGCAGTCCCTGGAATTTGATCTGATCTCTTGCCATATCGAGCCAAGTATGCAGATGCCTGTCACTGGGCATCAGCTCCTTGACCTTGGCATCGGTCCGGTAGATATCCTCCGGATCACCCGACAGAGCCGCCCAGCGAAACGGCCCTTTCCCGGTACAGAAAAGATCCCTGATATAGGCTGGAACAAAACCGGGAAAAGCAAAGGCTTCCTTCAGCCCTGCATTGTGCGCTTCCTGTCTGATATTGTTGCCGTAATCGAAAACAGGTATACCCAGTTTCTGAAAATCGAGCATCGCCCGGACATGGACGACCATGGAGCTGCGGGCTGCCTGCATGACCTCGGCGGGACTCTCGACCTGTCTTTTTTCCCATTCTTCAACGCTCCAGCCGGTTGGGAGATAGCCGTGCAACGGATCGTGCGCACTGGTCTGATCCGTCACCGCATCGGGTTTGACACCCATTTTCACCAAACGCGGCACAATTTCCGAGGCATTGCCCAACAGACCGACGGTAACCGGTTTTTTCTCGACACAGGATCGCGTGACGATCCGCAAGGCCTCGTCCAAATCAGAAGCCTGTAAATCCAGGTAACCGCCCGCCAATCGTTTTTTTATCCGTTCGGCCCGACATTCAATGGCCAGCATCGAAGCTCCGGCGAATTTGGCGGCCAGAGGCTGAGCCCCTCCCATACCGCCAAGCCCTGCCGTGAGGATCCAACGGCCGGAGAGGTCGCCGTTATAATGTTTCCGGCCCATACTGACAAACGTTTCATAGGTCCCCTGGATAATGCCCTGACTGCCGATATAGATCCAAGAGCCTGCCGTCATCTGTCCGAACATCATCAACCCTTTGCGGTCCAGCTCGTTGAAATGCTCCCAGGTGGCCCAATGCGGCACCAGATTGGAATTGGCGATCAAAACACGGGGCGCATCGGAATGGGTCCTGAACACTCCCACCGGCTTTCCCGACTGAATCAGCAGAGTCTCGTCGAGTTCCAGTCTTTTTAACGTTTCGACGATCTTATCGAAACACTGCCAGTTTCTGGCCGCCTTCCCGATTCCGCCATAGACGATCAACTCTTCGGGGCGCTCGGCCACTCTCGGATCGAGATTGTTCATCAGCATTCTGAGCGGCGCTTCGGTCTGCCAGCTTCTGGCGGAAAGCTCAGTTCCGGTGGGAGCGGAAATACTTCGTTTATCCATTCTATGAACCTCCCGAAAAGAAAAGCATCGAAACGGTCGGTACGCTCGGCGGCCCAAGAGGCAACGTCGTTTTTCACCGGCCTCATTTACTTCATTGTCGGTACAAATTCCTGCAGAGTCAAGCCGAAAACAGGCTCAGCAGTGGAAATAACTTGACCTTTTCTCTTTCATTTGACAGTGTCAAGAAAGTCCATAAAAATCCCATCCCGTTTCAAATACAACGTATCGGGGAACATTATGAAAAGGTATCTCTTTGCATTTGCAGTCCTGTTTTTCGGCCTGATAACAACTCCCGCCCATTCCGAAATGACCATCAAGCTCGGAGTGGTCACCAAGCCGGGTTCAGCCCAGAATATCGTCGCGGACAAATTCAAGGACTTGGTGGAAAAAGAGTCAAATGGCAACATCAAGGTCAAAATTTATGATTCGGGCTCCATCGGCAACGAGACTGAAATCCTGCAACAGATTCAGTTGAATACCGTGCAGATGGGCGTCATCACCAGCGGGCCGTTCGACACCTTCGACCCCATTGTCAGAGTAATCGATTATCCGTTTCTCTTTAAAGACTATGCTCAGGCCGATGCCATTCTAGACGGGCCGTTGGGAGCAGAAATCCTGAAAGACCTGGAGAGTGCCGGCTTCAAAGGCTTGTGCTTTTCCGAAAACGGTTTCCGAAATCTGACCGACAGCAAGCGGCTGGTAAAAACCCCAGAAGATGTAAAGGGGTTAAAAATCCGGGTCATGGCCTCGGCTATGCACAAGGCCATCTGGCAGGATCTGGGCGCCAACCCGACCCCGATGCCCTGGCCCATTTACACTGAACTCGAGCAAGGGGTCATCGACGGGCAGGAGAATCCGCTTTGGGTGCTCGTGGAATATAAGCTCTGGGAAGTACAGAAATACCTCACCCTTACCCGACATGTCTATTCTCCCCATATCGATGTAGCCTCACTGACCTGGTGGAAAACCCTCGATCCTCCTACGCAGAAGATGCTGCAACAGGCAATGTACGCCGCAGCCCTTTATCAACGCCGGGAAAATCGTGAAGGAAATGCGGCCCGCCTGAAGCTCTTGAAGGAAAAAGGTTTTATCATTGAAGAGCATCCCGATATCGCCGCTTTCAGGGCGAAGGTCGCCAATTTGAAAAATATGGATATCTATCAACAGCCAAAGGTCAAGGCAATGCTCGCGAAGATTCTTGCTGCGGTGAAATAGCGCCGAAATGGAGGTCTTTGCCAGATTCGATGCATTGCTTGCCAGGGCGGTGGATTATATTCTTTCCGCCTTGGGAATCTCGATGACCGTGATTGTGGCCCTGGAAGTGTACTGCAGATATATTCTAAACCACTCGCTTTTCTGGGCCGAAGAGCTGGCCCGTTATATCCTGGTATGGCTCACCTTTTTAGGAGCAACAGCTGCCTACCGAAGAAAGGTGCATCCGGGAATTGACATCCTCACTCAACGATTTGGGCCGCGTCTGTATCGTACCAATGCCGTCCTCATTCATTGCATTTCGCTTGGTTTTTTTATGGTAATGATCTATTACGGCACTGCCTTCAGTTACTTCGTTCGTCTGCAGATAACACCCGCTCTTTCTTTGCCGAAATGGATTATTTTTGCCATCATCCCGATAAGCGGGATAATTTTCACCTGCCATGGTCTTTTGTTTCTCATTAAAGAACTGACGGGGAAGAACCGTGACAGTTGAAATCCTGCTTCCGCTTCTGCTTGTACTTTTTCTCATCGACACGCCCATCGCCCTTGCCATCGGCGTCGCTTCGGTCGCTGGAATTGCCCTTCAGGGCGATCTCCCCCTGATGATGGTGATTCAAAGGCTCTTTAGCGGCGCGGATTCTTTTAACCTGCTGGCGGTTCCGCTGTTCATGTATGCAGGAATTATCATGGAGGCCGGTGGGATCAGCCGGCGGATAATCGATTTCGCTTCATCCCTGGTGGGCTGGCTCCCCGGCGGGATGGCCGCTGTAGCTATCGTTTCGGCCATGTTTTTTGCCGGCATTTCGGGGTCTGCAGCCGCCGACACCGCAGCTGTCGGGGCCATAATGATACCGGCGATGAAAAAATCCGGCTATCGATCCGATTTTGCCGCAGCACTCCAGGCAGCAGGAGGCTCCATCGGGGTGATTATTCCGCCGTCCATCCCGATGATCATCTTCGGCTTCCTGACCGGAGCCTCAGTGGGCCGCCTTTTTGCCGCCGGCATTCTTCCGGGCGTCCTGATTGGTTTATCTCTTATCTTCGTTGCAACTCTAATCTCCAGCCGGCATGGTTACGGCTCCACCTCCTCGTTCTCCGCAGGAGAGATTGTACGAACATTCATACGGGGCCTACCGGCACTGGGCGCGCCGGTGATCATTTTAGGCGGCATCCTGTCCGGAATATTCACGGCAACTGAGTCTGCGGCCGTCGCAGTGGTTTATGCCCTTCTGGTCGGCATGTTTATATACCGCCAGATCCGCCTTAGCGACCTGCCGCGCCTCTTTCGAGACGGCTCCGTCACATCCGCCATTGTTATGTTTATTATCACAACCGCTTCGATTTTCAGCTGGATTTCAGCGATTGAAGAGGTTCCGGCCCAGTTGGTGGGAGGGCTCCTCGGCCTCACCCATAATAAAATTTTACTGTTGCTTTTGGTCAATCTCATCCTGCTGCTCGCCGGCACCTTTGTCGAGACCACGGCTGCTCTGATATTGCTGGTGCCGATGATAAGCGGAATGACCCCTTTATTGGGTATCGATCAGATCCAACTGGGTGTAATCGTGGTCACCAATCTTGCCATCGGCATGCTGACGCCTCCCATGGGCATCTGCATGATCGTGTCTTCCTCAATATCAGGTGATGGCCTGACTTCTACTTGCAGACAAGTCATCCCTTTTCTGTTTATGCTTCTCGTTGATCTGGCGATAATCACTTTCTATCCCCCTTTAACCATGACCTTAGCTCGCTTAATTCATTAACTAAATTTTTTCTTTGTCCCTCCACTTGCAAGACAGATATCAGCTAGATACTTACAAAATGCTGCAAAAGACCCGCAAATCAATGGGGGCCTCCACCAGGTATCGACACCATATGGTCAGACGGCCCTGTGGGCAACTGCACCGTCTGTCATATACCAAAGTTCCACTTCGTTACTCACCTCTGATCGGAGTAAAATTCGGCCTGAAAAATACGGGCGACAAAAGGGCCCCTAAATCCTGACTTTTATTATGATTCAGCAGGAAAACTGACGTTATTTAAATATATTACACTCAAACATCGACAGCATATTTCAGCAAAAGCGACATGGGACTACAAATCTGTCGCGAGTTTACATCTATGTCAATCAAAAAACATGAAAAATAATGCCTCAGCAGTACATACTCTGCTTGACCTTTTTAACACGAATCGGGTAGCATCATTCACCGGGAATTTCAGTTAAGAGGAGCATGTGGGATGTCTGTTTTTTTGAACCGTTCATCTGATTTTTTCAAAGGAGGAAGGAAAATGACAAAACGCTTATTGGTTGTGCTCTCGTTGTTCATTGCTGCAGGTATGGTTTTCAACAGCCCCGGCATGGCTGCTGAAAAGATCATTAAAATCGCCACCCAGTCACCGCTCTCCGGCGATCAATCAGTTATTGGCGTTGACATTAAACGTGGCGCAGAAATGGCCATGGAACAATTAGGGGGACCGTTGACCAAGATGGGATTCAAACTCCAACTGGCTCCCTTTGATGATCAAGCCAATCCCGATACCGGTGTTGCCAATGCCAAACGTATCGTCTCCGATCCGGCAATTCTTGCCGTAGTCGGACACTATAACTCCGGTGTTCAGATTCCGTCATCCGAAGTATATCATACTTCCGGTCTGGTGAATGTTTCTCCTGCCAACACAAACCCAAAAGTCACCACCCGCGGTTATTTGGAAGTCAATCGAATCGTTGGTCGTGACGACGTGCAAGGTGTTGTCGGTGCCGAGTTTGCTGCCGGTCACGGTGTAAAAAGCGTTTTTGTCGTCCATGACAAAACAGCATATGGCCAAGGCATCGCAGAATTCTTCAAGCAAAAAGCGCAAGCATTAGGTTTGAAAGTTCTTGGTTTTGAAGGCACCGAAGAAAAAGCGAATTTTGACCCCCTGCTTTCCCCCATCATGGCCGGTAATCCTGATCTCGTATATTTTGGCGGCATGGCCTTCCAAGCCGCAGTTCTGTTCAAACAGGCTCGCGAGAGAGGTTATATGGGAATGTTTTTGAGCGATGACGGCTTCGATTCCTCCGACGCAGCAAAAATCGGCGGCCAGTCCTTGCTTGAAGGAACAGGCGCCTTCTACTCCACGGTTTCCGGTCCTGCATCAGCCTACCCTGGAACTGCAAAATTCATAAAAGATTTTGAGGCAAAATACAAAGCAGCCCCACAACCCTTTGCAGCTCAGAGCTATGATTCCATGGGTATCTGCTTAAAGGCCATAGAAGCTGCCGCCAAAGCAAACGGTGGAAAAATCCCGACCCGTGCAGCTGTCGCCAAAGCCGTACGCGCCCTGAAAGATTATAAAGGCATCACCGGTGATATCACTTTCAATAATATCGGTGATCCGACAGTTGCCAAATACTTTGTGATGAAAGTCGCTTCCGCGGATCCGAGTAAGTGGAACAATAATCCCGTCGTAAAAACCCTCGATATAGCTCCACCCAAATAATCCCTCCTGGCTTAACCCTCCCGGATACGGATCACTGTGTCCGGGAGATCTCTTTATCGGGTTCATATATGAAACGGCTTCTAAAATCAATTAACGTCCGCGAACTCCTGCGTCCCTTGGGCCAGATGATCTTTTTTTCATTGGGAAGCACCATCGTTTTGTCGGCTATTGTACTGATTCTTGCACTGGTTCTTGATAAGACAGTGGTAGGACAGACGCTTTACAACAAAATGAATGTGTCGCTTATTACCTATACGCTTGTCAATCTCCCTCAAGTGGCCATTGACGGACTGACCATCGGATTTGTTTATGCAGCCATCGCCTTGGGCTATACCATGGTGTATGGTGTTTTGGAATTTATCAATTTTGCTCATAGTGAGATTTTCGCAACCGGTGCCTTTGTCGGCGTCGAAATTCTAATCGCCTTGGAAAAGCACGGCATTCTGGCCAAAGCCTCGTTGATTATGGCCTACGTGTACCTGGCTTTGGCCATAATAGCCGGTATGATTGCAGCAGGTGCACTGGCTGTCGCGGTCGAACGAGTCGCTTACCGCCCCCTCCGTCAAGCATCGCGCCTGGTGCCTTTGATTTCTGCAATCGGTGTCTCCTTTTTTCTTCAAGACACCATTCGTCTAACGGAAAGCCTGACAACCGGACAGTTCAACAGAATCATCCCGAGCTTCGGCAACTTCGACCATTGGGTAATTTTCCACAGAATGACCTTGGGGGCTGCTCATATTACATTGGGCATGTCCGTAAAATCAATAATCGTTATCGTTTCTGCCGTCTTGATGCTGATAGGTTTGAATTATATGGTCAATGCAACCAGAGTAGGCAAGGCCATCCGTGCCGTTGCCCAGGACCATTCCACTGCCAGCTTAATGGGTATCGATGTCAACCGCATCATAGCCTTAACGTTTCTCGTGGGCGGTATGCTTGGCGGAGCCGCAGGCGTTCTGTTTGCCTTGAAATTCACCCGAATAGATCCTTACGTCGGCTTCTTCCCAGGCTTAAAAGCGTTCACTGCTGCCGTTCTTGGCGGGATCGGCAATATGACGGGAGCACTTCTTGGCGGAATCGTCCTGGGCATGCTGGAAACCTTTGCAGGATCTTATATGGGGGTATTTACCATGGGTGCTGCAGGCACCGAATATAAGGACATCTTCGCTTTCAGTATCTTGATCCTGGTGCTTATTTTCCGTCCACAGGGACTCATGGGCTCAAGCGTCGCTCAGAAAGCCTAAGGAGAATCGTATGGTCACGTCGTTCCTTCATCATATTTTCAAGAAACTGGATCAGGGCATCAGTCCGTATGTCCTCATATTCACTCATATGATCCTCGGCTCTTGCCTTGTTTATTTGTATCCCCGTTCCAATTTGGCCTTTCTGGTGCTGATTTCATCCTTTTTCACGCTCTATTATTTCAAAACCAATCGTTGGTTCAAGATTGCAGCCGGTGCCGTCTTAACATTATTGATCTTTCCGGTGGTGGGCGTCAGAAACATTTTTTACTTGGAGGTCATCTTTCAAATCAGCGTCTTTTCGGCTTTGGCTCTGGGACTCAATATCGTCGTCGGTTTCGCCGGTCTTCTCGATCTCGGTTATGTCGCTTTCTATGCCGTCGGCGCCTACCTATGGGCTTTTTTCGGCTCCCAGCAATTTTACGTTCTCCATTATGCACCGGGAACCCAACCATCGAACCTTCCTTTCCTGCTGCCGGGTGATGCTTTTTACCTGTTTATCTTTGTTGCAATTCTGGTAGCCGCCTTGACAGGAATTCTGCTTGGGACACCGGTTCTTCGCCTGCGCGGTGATTACCTTGCAATCGTAACATTGGGTTTCGGAGAGGTTATCCGTGTTCTTGCCAACAATTTGGACAAGCCGCTCAACTTCACCAACGGACCGCAGGGAATCACCCCGATTCAACGACCGACCATGCCCCATTTCATGGTGGATTCCTTTAATTCGCTTTTCAGCAAAATTGTCGGGCACCGAGTGAGCGATGCGGATATGTACAACGTAATGTTCTATCTCTTCGCCCTTGTGGTGATCATCGTTATCGTCTTTGTAACGAGGCGTCTTGACGACTCAAAAATCGGCCGAGCATGGACGGCAATCCGCGAAGATGAAACCGCTGCCATCGCCATGGGTGTTCCGTTGGTTAAAATGAAATTGGCGGCCTTTGCTGTCGGCGCCTCCTTCGCCGGAGTTATGGGAGTCCTTCTAGCGGGCAGCCGGACTTTCATCAGCCCCGAATCGTTTTCGTTCATGCAGTCCATCGGCGTATTATCCATGGTTATCCTCGGAGGTTCCGGCAGTATTCCTGGTGTAATCCTTGGAGCAGCTGTTGTCACATTACTTAACCTTCAGGTTCTTCAAGGTCTTTCTCTCTATCTCAGCCAACTCCGTCAAAGTGATGCCGTCATTCCGATCATTCATTTCGCCTGGGCAAATCTGTCGACCCAGCTGGATCCGGCAAAATATCAGCGCATGTTGTTCGGCGCGATCTTGGTTCTCATGATGATTTTTCGACCGGAGGGCCTGATCCCGTCCAAACGCCGGAAGCGTGAACTAACATCCGACGCACCCGAAAGCGAGGAATAAGACGAGGAATACCATGTCATTGTTAGAAACCATCAACGTCGTAAAACGATTCGGCGGACTGACCGCGGTCAATAAGGTCAACTTCAATATCGATCAAGGGAAGATCGTCAGCATCATAGGCCCCAATGGTGCTGGCAAAACCACATTTTTTAATACGATGACCGGCATCTACCATCCGGAAGAGGGAAAAATCGTATTTAACGGCAAACCCCTCCATGGTTTGCGTCCGGACCAAATTGCCTCTCGCGGCATCTCACGAACCTTTCAAAATATTCGTCTTTTCGCTAATATGACGGTTATTGAAAACATCTTGGTGGGTATGCATATTCACCTGAAGCAATCCCCGCTTCAAACGCTTCTGCATCTTCCCGGTTTTAAATCCGAAGAAAAAAATTCTGAGAAAAAGGCCGAAGAATTGATGAACTACGTGGGCCTGAAAGGGATTGGAAACGAACTGGCTAAAAATCTCCCATACGGGGGCCAGCGACGTCTGGAAATCGCACGGGCATTGGCTGCTGATCCGCTCATGCTGCTTTTAGACGAACCTGCTGCAGGAATGAACCCGCAGGAAACTGAAGATGTGACCCGCCTGTTTAGACGTATTCGGGATGAACGAGGTATTACCATTCTACTCATAGAACACGATATGCGCGTTGTCATGAATATCTCAGAAATGATCTGCGTCATGGATCATGGTGAGAAGATTGCTGAGGGAACGCCAGAAGAAATTCGTTCCGATGCTCGGGTCATCGAAGCCTATCTTGGACGGGGAGCCGTCGCCGGTCAACATGAGGAGAAGATTAAATGAGCCTCCTATCCTTGCAAGACATTCATAGCTTCTACGGACATATCCATGCCCTGAAGGGTATCTCCCTTGAGGTGAATGAAGGCGAAATCGTAACGCTTATCGGATCGAACGGAGCCGGTAAGAGCACCACTCTCAGGACCATTTCCGGGATGATCCACCCCCAGAAAGGCAGGGTTCTCTTTAGGGAGAAGGATATTTCCCATATGAAGCCTCATAATATCGTTCTCGCAGGCCTTGGACACGTGCCCGAAGGAAGAGGCATCTTCCCCAACCTGACCGTCCAGGAAAACTTAGAGATGGGAGCGTTTACAGTAAAAGATCAAAACGAAATCCAGAACCGAATGGAATACAGTTTTGAATTGTTTCCCCGCCTCAAGGAAAGAGTCACTCAACATGGCGGGACGCTTTCCGGAGGCGAGCAACAGATGCTGGCTATTGCCAGAGGTCTCATGCTCAATCCGCATGTTTTAATGCTCGACGAACCTTCCATGGGACTTGCACCCGTTTTGGTGGAGCTTATCTTCGACATCATAAAGGAATTAAACGAGAAAGGAACAACGATATTACTGGTTGAACAGAATGCTCTAATAGCTCTGTCCATTGCCCACAGAGGCTATGTCATCCAAAACGGCGAGATAGTGATCAATGATACGGCTACTAATTTAAAGAGCAACGAAATGGTTCAAAAGGCATATCTCGGCATCGATTAGCTATTTTTGAAAAGATGCCCTTGCCGGCGCATGCCGCCGGCCAATCCTTTCATTTTTTATAGGGCTGGAATGACAAACAGTGGCTAACTGCCTACCAGAACCTCTCCTAGATTGTAGCGTTTTATCTTCTTAAGAAGCCCCTGCCTGGTAATTCCAAGTAATTCAGCCGCTTTGGATTTATTTCCTTTTGCCCGTTTCATGGCCTTTTCAATCAGCCGTATTTCAAGATCCTTCACCTGAGGGTCAATTGCATACGAGGTTGACGATTCGACGGTGTTTGTTTTTCTCTGTGATTTGTGAAACATCTGGAGTTCTCTTGAGCATTTCTCCCGGGAAATCACTTCTCCCCTGGCTGTCAATGCCACGAGACGTTCGACCTCTTTTAAAAGTTGTCGAACATTTCCCGGCCAGGGAAACGTTTCAAAAAGGTCTAGCACTTCCGGGGAAAAACCAGGCACATTTTTCTTAAAGCGTGTGTTCGTCAATTCAAGGAAATGGAGCGCCAGAGGAAGAATATCATCCCGCCTATCCCGAAGCGGAGGAATGAGGACCTCCACAGAAAATAGACGGAAAAACAGATCATCACGAAAAAACCCCTTTTTCACTTCTTGGGCTAAGTCTTTATTCGTAGCGCTTATTAGGCGGAGATCATAATGAATAGGTTTGCTGCTTCCCAGTCTACACCCTTCTCCTTCCTGGATGGCCCGTAAAAATTTAGGTTGTATCTGCAAGGGCATTTCGGCTATCTCATCAAGAAAAAGTGTCCCACTGCTTGCCGCTTCAAAAAGGCCTTTTCTTGATACCTCCGCTCCGGTAAAAGCTCCTTTTTCGTGGCCGAAAAATTCACTTTCCACTAGATTCTCAGGGATACAAGCACAATTTACGGGGACAAAGGGCTTTTGACTCCTCTCTCCTCTCTCGTGGATCATTCGTGCGATAAGCTCTTTTCCTGTGCCGTTTTCTCCCTGAATTAGAACGTTGATCGGGGAATTACTGATAACTTGAACAAGATCCAACACCTCTCGCATGGCTAAACTCTCAGCGATAATTTTTGTGCCTCTAACGGAGGCCTGCTCCAGCCTGTCGACCTCATTGTTCAATGCGCCTGCAATACGCAGAATTTCCTGATTCAATACGATGGATTCGATGGAAATGGACAGGAATTGGGCAATCTCCTCAAGCTGCCGGAGATCCTCTTTGGTAAATAAGTCGTTATTGTTTTTATTCAGAAGCTCAACTGCACCGGTAATTGAGTTTCCACTTATGCTTTTTATGGGTGCGCAGAGCATATTTCTGCTCACAAATCCCGTCTGTTCATCCGTAGCCACGTGAAAACCCGAATGAGATTTCAAATCATTTTCAATACAACTCTCTCCTGAACTGACAACTCTTCCGACAATACTGCCCTCTAGAGGAGGCTCGATCTGCTTTTCCTCAAGACCGGTACCAAAAATCGAACATATTTTATTGCTCCCCATTTCCATTATAAAAATTGTACACCGTTCGGCATTCATCAATTTTGGCAAAATGCGAATATAAAAGGTGACAAAAGCCCTGTAATCATCCATTGCCCATGAACCTGCCACCTGTGATAATCTCTGCCTGAGAACGGCCAAGTGTTTTGGTGACGGATCGGAAAGATACGTTGCTAGATAATTCATCTATGTGAACTTAGTTGTCAATTTAAACACTACAATTTACTGGCGGGGGACATACAATCCGCCAGACCCCTTTATGTTACTATAGGCACTTAGGATACATTCTACTTCTGAATTTGTCAAAAACCTTCCTTCAAAACAATACTATCAAGAAACGAGAAGACGATATTGTGAACTCTGTTTACATTTGCCGAGTAGAACAGACGGATTTTATGCCGAAGAGAAATGCAATCTAGAATTTTATCGAACGGCACAAAAAATTTAAGCTTCTGTATTATTGAACAAATTTTAGTTATGTAAAATCCCTTATTTTTTATCAACCACACCGACACTATTTTGGCACATTCTATGCATCATATTAAAAACGAATTGCCGGAAACAAATTTCAAGGTGGGGGCATCTGGATTCCGGAAAAGCAGCCATTAAGCGAAGTAGGACTTATTACGGACCGGCCCTATTGGAAAAATCAACTAGGTAAAACGACATCCCGGAAGAAGTAGGAATTACAGATGAAGAATAATGAACAAAAACTTTCCTTCCGTCAGATCGGGCGAGGCTTTATCATGAACAATCCTGCTCCCGGTATGCCCATTGGAAGGCGTCTTACTAAAACGTATATCGATCAGTTCAATCGAAAATATGTCGTTGTCAATGGTCGGTATGAACTCTTGACCAGTGAACATAATTATCTTGCTGTTGATTAAAAGGCAGTTTGAAAATTGATCAAGCGCCCCATGAGGCACTTACCCATTGTCTGCATTGATTGTATCTTGACCAGTTTTTGAGAGGATATTTACAGCCCCCCCGGTTTATGTGAATTATCTGGTTAAACTGTTTGGGGTACTTTCAGTGCAGATGTTTTTTACCGGCAAGCATAGCGGTTTTAGTGAATTCTCGTGTCGGAATATTCTTGTTCCACAGTTTGCTGCTGATAGTCGAGATCGGTGGTGACCTTCTTTCCCATGACCTCATAAATATCCATAATCCCTTCCTTGTCGGCATATCTTTTCACCCTCCATTGATTAGCATAGACAAAAAGTTTTACTTGCTGGTATGTCGACTCGCTGATCAAAATTGAATTTGTTCTTCTCCTGGTCAAATCTTGAAGCCGAAAAGTCTCGTTGACCACGTCTCCGATGACTGTATATTCCATTTTTTTGTCAAAACCAATATTGCCGACAATGGCCTCCCCCGTGTTGATACTGACTCCAATTTTCAGTGGCACCCCGCAACGCTCCAAAGAAAGCTTGCTTACCGTATCAATTGCCTCGATCATCTCAATCGCAGCGAAGGTAGCATCTAACGCAGGATTTTTGGTAGAAGCGGGAGCACCAAAAATTGCAAGCAAGCCGTCACCTAAATATTTATCCAACACTCCTTTATATTTCAGAATAATATTACCCATAACCATGAAAAAATAATTCAATACACCGACCACATCTTCGGTTGCGGCCTGTTTAGACATTGCTGTGTACCCGCGGATATCCACGTTAAAAACGGTGACGATCTTCTTTTCTCCAATGATGAGTTGTTCTGTTTCGCCCTTTTTCAGGATGTCATTCACTATTTCTTCGGGTACATATTTCTGAAAAATCGTTCTGATCACTTTTTCCTTTTGAGCCAAATGCATGGACTCGCTATAAAGCCTTGAATTTTCAAGAGCTATGGCCGCAGAAGATGCAACTGATTTTATGGCTCTTAGATCCTCTTCATTAAATGTCCCAACCTTTTTGTTGAGAAGTTCAACGACACCTATCACTCTGCCGCCGGTAATCATGGGCACACAGAGAAGATTTTTTGTCTTAAACCCTGTACGCTTATCGATATCTTCGCAGAAATGAGGGTTTTCATTAGCATCAAGGACAATAACCGGTTCACCGGTCGCAGCGACCCATCCGGAAACCCCTTCTTCACCGATCCTAATGCGCAACCCATCGAAATTATTATGAACAGTTCCTATTGTGGCATGAAAAGTGAGAATATCATTTTGCACAAGCATAATCGCGCCCGCCTCGACCTTAATGAGATCGGATATCATATCAAGGATATAGTGCAACACGCGGTTCATATCAAAAGTAGTTGATGTCAATGCGACGCCGATCCTGTTCAGCACCTCCAGTTCTGCAGTCTTGGATCGTTCTTTTGCCAAAAGACGTGTTTGTTCAATTGCCAGCGAGATACCCATGGCCACCATTTTGAACATCCGCTTGTCTCTTCTGCTGAACGACTTGGGATTGTCACTTCCCAAACATAAAGCGCCGATGGCTTTACCACTCGCATCGAGTCTTTTGATAAGGCAGGATTTCAAACCAAGCCCTGTGAAAAGAGGCGTTTCGCCGTACGTTTTTTCACTCTCCAAATCGTCAATGCTGACAAGTTCCACGGCATCAATGGCAATTTGAAACAACGAGGATTCCCTATTCAACAGCATTCCGGCTTGTTCTTTACCAGATGATTGGTCGAAGGAATGAGTCAACCTGAGCTGATTGTTGATCTCATCTATCAAAGCAAGACCAACCCATCTACTGGGTACGACCTCGAAAAGCCGTCCCGAAATAGCGGTCAAAAGGTCTTTTTCTTCCAAGCCGGAATTGATTATTTTGATAATTGCCATAACGGATTTCAGCTCATCGCTGGTTTCCCGTTCCCTGATACCCAGCTCCTGCATTTTTAACATGGAACCGGCGGTGTTGAAAAAAGTCGATAAAAATCCCAATCCGTTTTGATCCCAGACGCTACCGTCTGGTTTGACCAAGATTGCAATTCCTATATATCCTGTTTTATGTTCAAAAGGGACTGCGACTGCGCTGCCGACCTCCGAATCAAAGAAGGAATACCAGTCTTCGATTTGTTCTTTTTCAATAATCCTGACCGTTTTTTCCTTCACAACAACGGGAAAATCGGCAAAGGAGATATTTTTCCCGGCACGAACTTTGATGCCTGAACCGGATGCTCGTTGACAAACCACTGTCATTTGTTTACCGCTTCGAGGAGTAGAAAACACGGCACCACCTTTTGCACCGCTGATAAACATCGTCTTTTCGAGGGCAAAGTCGAGCAAGGCTTGCGAGGTGATTCGAAAAACCGAAAGGCCGCCAAGCTCCCTGAGAGCATTTATCTCCTGCATTCTTCGAGTTAGAGCAATCCCGGTTTCACGAAGGTGCTGCTCCATTGAGTCGGCGATCATGGCAATATTGCCTAGTTCGTTCTCTCCCATCGAACCGATCAGATGTTTTCCGCCGTTTTGGCGTGCCATTCGTGTCTCTATAGCAAGGATGCTGTCCGAAATCTGCCGCAAGATGATATACCCTATGAGGGAAAAGATCAGCAGTCCCAAAAAACAATAGAGTAGTTCAACATTGCCGAAGAGTTTGCTCTTTATCCCCAGATAGGTAAAGCCAAGAAAAGGGCCAAGGAAAAGGAGACCGAAGGCAATGGTCATTCGATAAAAGACACTATTCGCCTTTATGGATATGAATTTGCTCAGTTCTTCTTTCTCGTGTCTTTTGGTCACGGTTCTAGACAGCTTATTGAAAAATGGCATCGTATCTCCGGATAATAATCACACAATTGGAATTTCCCCTGTTTCAAGAACCATCGCTGTAACACCATGATGACCAATATACAGCAAATTGGATGGAAACAAAAGAAGTCGCCGATATTCAAAAACACGAGTAGGAGATAAAAAAGAGGCTATAAGGTCCAGCTTTTGTCAGAAATTCAACACATAGTATCTCACCCAGACATAGATCATCGCAATAAAGACCGTTGCCAACATGATTGGCGTACCGTAAAGCATAAATTTTAGAAAACTGATTTTTCTTCCGGCTTTTTCCGCCATTCCGACAACAATGACGTTGGCAGAAGCCCCTATGGCGGTGCCGTTGCCTCCTAAACAGGCACCAAGCGCCAAAGACCACCAAATCGGCATGAGATCCTTGTATTGAAGAAGATCTATGCCGGTTTTATGAGGCCACAGTTCACGCGCCATATCGACGATTAGGGGATTCATTGTGGCAACATAGGGAATGTTGTCAACAACGGCCGAGGCTACGGCAGAAAACCACATGATAAGCATGGAGGTTCCGAACAGATTACCGTGTGTCATTCGCAGGACTTCCACGGACAGCATTTTGATCACTCCAACTTTGACAACTCCTCCGACCATGATAAACAGACCGATAAAAAAGAAAATAACCGGCCACTCAACTTCAGCAAGCACATGGTGTGGCTCATGGGTTCCCGACAACAATAATAGGAGAGCAGCTCCAAACAACGCGATGGTCGCCGGTTCATAATGAAGGACTCCATGAAATATGAATCCGATCAGGACGATTACGAGAACATAAATCGATTTTTTCAGCATAACCGGATTCTTAATCGCTTCCTTCTCATCCATATCCATAATTCTCTTCTTCAGTTCCTCTCTGGTTGTCAACTGCTTTCGGAAAACGATCTTTACGATAAAGAGAAACGCCACCATAATCAGAATCACGGCGGGAGTCAGATGGATGATAAAATCCATAAAATCAAGTCTAGCTTTAGAAGCAATCATGATATTCGGCGGATCGCCGATAAGGGTCGCAGTACCTCCGATATTCGAGGCCAGGGCCTCAACGATCATATAGGGGATTGCATCAACATCCAAGGCATCAGCTATCAACAAAGTCACCGGTGCAATCAAAAGAACCGTAGTAACATTGTCTAAGAAAGCAGAAAGTACAGCTGTAACCACAGCTAAAATCACCATGATTTTCAATGGATCGCCCTTTCCGATCTTGGCGCTTTTAATTGCGATATACTCAAACATTCCGGTCGGTTTTATCAGGTTTATAATGACCATCATGCTGATTAGAAGAAAGATGACATTCCAATCGATGCCGAACTCTTCGGCATGAAATGCCTGATGCTGGCTTAGAATTTTTAAAACGAGCATCAGAGAGGCACCGCCGATGGCGACAACCGTTTTATGGATCTTTTCGGAAATTATGGCCGCCAGGGCCACCAAAAAGATGGTCAGTGCCGCCCAAAAGGCCGCGTTCATCTGAAAGGTCTGTACAACGGCTTCGTTCTCCATGATTCTTTCCTTACTTCACACCACACATCAAATTGGTAATGGCCAGATAAAGATCACGAATGTGAACGATACCGACAACCTGACCGGACTTTTCCACTACGGGGACACGCTGGAGTTGATGTTCGACCATCAGGTCGGCACATCTCATCAAAGAATCATCCGGAGAAACCGTTAAAACACTGGCAGACATGATATCCCGAATCTTCCGCCCCCGCGCTTTTTCAGTTCTCTCTTCGATCATTCCATCCCATGTGAACCCTCCCAGATTCTCATCAAGAACGAGATACGAGGGAATCACCGCCCTGATCACGTTCATAATAGACAAAACACCAACCAGCTTTTGCCCGTCTTCGAGGACAACCATGCCGTTTACAGACGCTCCGTATACGCCCCATTTCGTTTGCTCCATTTTACAAACAGCTTCACTCAAAGTCATATCCGGTGAGAGCCAATTCGTCGTTATGGGTTCCATGATATCTTTAACCAGCATAGCAACTCCATTCCTTCTATTGTAATGTAGAAAAAACTACTCCTTCAGCCAAAAGATATGCGATATTTCAACCGAACTTGGGAAACCCCCAAGTCTGGCTTTTACCCTATTGGGACAGCAATGTAACTTCCGTGAAATTTTATTGCAACACTTCATATACATAACTGATTGGTTTTTTTAAAAACCAATTTTTTCCAATAACCTCACGGCTGCAAGGGGCAATCCATGCTGTTTATCATCTATTTTTAATACATTGTAATAGATAGTTACCTTTTAACACCAAAAACACCCCTCTAAATATAACACCGGAACACAAAAAGTATGACCAAAAGCCAAACGGAGTGTCGGTAGCATTAAGAGCAACAGAAAATTGACGGTTTTGAACGTGTTGCAAAGGAGAGTATAGGATTTCGTGACATTATGCATTCGAAGAAAGCCAACTCCAACGGAGTGTTTCGATACCGAACTGCCGAACTTTGATGGTTGGACAAGGGTTTGCAGCTAGGATAAGGCTGAGAGCCCATTACGGAAAGGACGAAAGGGTGCCGGGATCAGGCAAATGAATTGATCCCGGCGTAGGGGGAGAAAGGAGAAGGAGGCTAAAAAACAGACAACGGTCAACTGCTCGTCGTCCGGTCAGGAGAGGGGCTCCTCATACACCCACAAGAGAAGGTGAACTTTTCAATTCTCTTTGGGTAAATGCCAGCAGGTCGGGGGACTCGTTTTCAATGTGCTTGCGAATTTTTTTCAGAAGGGAAGCCTCAATCTGCCTGATGCGTTCACGCGAAACCCCAAAAACCTCTGAAATATTCTGAAGAGTCCAAGGATCATCTGTCAATAGTCGTTTTTCCAGAATCATCTTTTCTTTTTCATTATGCCGTTCCTGTAAGGTCTGAAGAAATTCGCGCAACTTCTTTTTCATGTCTTTTGCGCAAAGCGTATCTTCAATGCTTGGTCCGTTACTCGGGATGAACTGTATTTGCTCATCATCCGAATCCTGGCCCACGGGGCTTTCCAACGAGACCTCATTATTGGTCATGCGGTTGCTCATTTCGATGACCTCTGATTTCTTAACGTTGAGTCGTTTGGCCAAAAGCTCAGGTTCAGGTGAAAATCCCTGTGACTCTAAAAGTTTCTTTTCTTTGTTCAGGCTGAAAAAAAGTTTACGTTGTGCCTGAGTCGTGCCAAGCTTAACCAAACGCCAGTTGTTCATTAAAAACTTAAGAATATACGCCCTGATCCAGTAGGTGGCATAATAGGAAAACTTAACCCCTTTATAGGGATCGAATTTCCTGGTGGCCTTGATAAGACCGATATTACCTTCTTGCACAAGATCCATAAAATTCTGCATCCAAAATTTTTGAAAATCCATCGCCACCTTGACAACAAGACGAAGGTTGGAAGAAACAAGACGATAGGCGGCACTTCTATCATTTTTTTCATGAACGCGAATGGCTAATTCCTCCATCTCATCTCTGGAGAGTATTTCATAACGACTTATCTCTTGTAGGTAGCGTTCAAATGAATTATTTGCCGGTAAAGTCAATGTATCTTCGGGAACTGTCACAAGCGGGAAATTCATAGTTGTCATCCTTATGTTTATTCCTCGTGAGCCGTATAGCAGAGTGTTTAACCGATAAACAATGCTAACAGGATCTGACCACAACGGTATGTCGTCTGTATGTGCCGTGCTGTTTAGATTTAAGCAAATAGCATGCCAAAAACGGACAACATCAAACAACTTTAATAATCAATGAGATAGATAACATCTATATGGTGCCTGTGTCTAAAGAAGTCCTGAGGCTGTAAAAAAAATATCCACCCTGGATCATTCTGCCCCAGGTCATCTCAATATTTTCCTCAACCCTGACAATTAAAAAAGCCCGACGGGAGATCCCATCGGGCTACTATGCAAACTGTTATCTCAGCAATTGTTACAGAATCGGTTTCATCGCACTCATATAAGAACGCAACTCTTCTCCTACAGCTTCGACGCTGGTATAGCGAATAGCCTCGTTAACCCGTATGAGTTCCAGATTATCGACACCGAAATCCTTTACGTCAAGCCCTTTACCGATAACATCCACATCGATATCCTTCATAAAATCGGCAAGTAACGGGACAGCAGCATGGGCAAAGAGGTAGTTGCCGTATTCTGCTGTATCTGAAATCACCACGTTCATCTCGTAGAGTTTCCGTCTGGCAATGGTATTGGCGATCAACGGCACTTCATGGAGGGACTCATAGTAAGCAGATTCCTCTTTAATCCCGGCAGATACCATCGTATCATAGGCAAGCTCAACGCCTGCTTTAACCATGGCGACCATGAGGATGCCGTGGTCGAAATATTCCTGCTCTGGAATATTCTGGGTTGTGGACTCGGCACGTTCAAATGCAGTTTCGCCGGTTTGCTTCCTCCAAGTCAACAACTTAATGTCGTCGTTTCTCCAATCCTCCATCATGGTCCTGGAAAATTCTCCGGACATAATATCGTCCATATGTTTTTCAAAAAGCGGCAGCAAAATGTCCTTTAATTCCTCTGCCAGGTTGAAAGCTTTGATTTTTGCGGGATTCGAGAGACGATCCATCATGTTAGTGATACCACCATGCTTCATCGCTTCGGTGATGGTTTCCCAACCGTACTGGACCAGCTTGGAGGCATAGCTGGAATCGATTCCCTTTTCCACCATTTTATCGTAGCAGAGCAGTGAGCCGACCTGCAGCATTCCGCATAAGATGGTCTGTTCGCCCATAAGGTCCGACTTTACTTCGGCGATAAAAGATGATTGCAAGGCACCGGCCTTGTCTCCGCCGGTCCCGCAACAATAGGCCTTGGCGATTTCCCATCCTTCACCCTTGGGATCGTTTTCCCGATGCACGGCAAGCAGAGTAGGTACGCCGAATCCCCGTTTGAATTCCTGACGAACCTCTGTCCCGGGAGATTTCGGCGCCACCATGACCACCGTCAGATCTTTCCTGATCTGCATGCCCACCTCGACAATGTTGAAACCGTGAGAATAAGACAGGCAAGCGCCTTCCTTCATCAACGGCATAATTGCCTCTACGACGTTGGAATGCTGCTTGTCCGGGGTAAGGTTGATGACCAGATCGGCTGAGGGAATAAGATCTTCATACGTCGAGACGGGGAAGCCGTTTTCTGTGGCATTTTTCCAGGACTGGCGTCTCTGCTCTATGGCCTCCTTTCTGAGCGCATACGAGATATCAAGACCGCTGTCACGCAGGTTCAGACCTTGATGCAGGCCTTGGGCCCCACAACCGACTATGACGATCTTTTTGCCCTTCAACGCCTCAACGCCGTTGAATTCCGACGAATCCATAAACCGGCACTGTGATAATTCTTCCAGCTGCAGACGAAGCGGCAAACTGTTAAAGTAATTTTGGCCCATTGCTATCTCCTTGTTGGGGTGATCTTTTAGATGATTTTTTTCAACATGCTGGTCCTGATATATTGACAATTCCCTGTTGCGTCAAGTGATTTATTCGTTATATTGTATTGCAGATTCTGCAACACAAGGTTGAATTGCGCAACAACAACTCGTCGTCCCACAGATATTGTCGTAACCTCGAAATGGGTATTCATGGACATCAGGGAACTGAAACTATTCCTCCATCTGGCCGACAGCTTGCATTTCGGCAGAACCAGCCAGGCCTGCAACATAACTCCCTCCGGATTGACCAGAGCCATTCAACGCCTGGAAAGCGAATTGGACAGACCTCTTTTTATTAGAGATAATCGATATGTTGCACTGACTCCATCCGGAAAAATTTTTCAGACCTATGCTGAAGATGCTATCCAAAGATGGAATACGTTGCAAGCCAATCTCGCCGGCGACTCGGTTTTAAGAGGCGAACTCTCCATGTACTGTTCGGTCACCGCTATCCTGAGTATTTTGCCAAAAGTACTCGGGAAATTTAGAAAGATCTATCCGCAAGTCCATATCAACCTACAGACGGGAGACGCCGCTATAGCCCTTGCCAAACTGCAGAACGGTGAGGTCGATGTAACCATCGCCGCTCTTCCCGACAAGAGACCTCCCCAACTTGAATTCATAAAGATTATCGAGACACCCCTGCTCTTTATTGCTCCCGCCCGGTTTCCGGAAACAGTACGCATGACTCAGACCGGCGAGATTGACTGGATCAGGACGCCGTTGATCATCGCAGAAAGGGGATTGAGCAGGACACGGGCCTTGAGGTGGTTTGCCGAGCAAAAGATCCAACCCCAAATCTATGCCCAAGTCGCGGGAAACGAGGCCATCATCACCATGGTCAGTCTTGGTTGCGGCATTGGCATCGTACCGGCACTGGTCCTGGAAAAAAGTCCGCTGCAGGAACAGATAACCGTATTGAAAAATGTTCCGCAGCTGAAGCCGTTTTCAGTCGGCATCTGTACGGTCGGCAAAAACAGAGCAAACCCCATCGTACAGGCATTCTGGAAGAATGCCGAAGAAGAAAGCAAAAATACACAACCTTTATCCACAAACAAAAATGCCTCTCATTCTCCTCACAAACGATGACGGAATAGCAAGTCCCGGCCTTGCAGCCTTACGCGAAGCAGTAGCACCTCTCGGCCAAGTGGTAGTCATCGCCCCGGACCGCGACAACTCAGCCGTTTCCCATGCCCTTACCATGAACCGCCCCTTAAGAATTAAAAAACAGGAGGATGCCGTTTATTCATTGGACGGAACACCGACCGATTGCGTCGCCATAGGCCTTGGAAAAATTTTGAAAAATAAACCCGACCTGTTGATCTCCGGAATAAACTCCGGTCCTAATCTGGGGGATGATATCACCTACTCTGGAACGGTTTCGGCTGCTGTCGAAGGCACCATGTATTCAATTCCATCCATGGCCGTTTCGTTGGCTACCGCCTCACCCTATGACTTCGTTGCAGCAGGCAGGGTGGCGGCAAAGCTCGCCGCCTTGATCCTTACCAGGGGGCTCCCGGAAAACACCCTGATGAATGTCAATATTCCCGGGGAGGCAATTTCCGGGACCAAAGTCACTCGCCAGGGACGGCGGCTGTGGGAAAATTCCATCCACGAAACATTCGATCCGCAAGGCAGGATGCATTACTGGATCGGAGGCGGCAGACCGGTGGCTGACTCGGCTCTGGACACGGACGTCCATGCTGTTCAGACTGGATTCATTTCGGTTACCCCAATACATCTTGATCTGACAAACCATGAAGGAGTATTCCATCTCAGAAACGATTGGCGGCTGGAACAGCAGGATCTCACAGATCCAGATACCTCCGATTGATTATGCAACCGACGATGACGCCGGCCAGGCTCCCGACTAGACTGACAAAATAAGCAGTCATGATGCCGAAAGATTCACCAAGCCGCCATCCGAGATAGCCGCCGATCGATACGAAGATAAAAAGGCACAGCTTTTTCATTGGCCCCTCAGGTTACCGAATGGTTGGACTCGATATCTTTTTGCATCAATTCGATGACTTCAATGGGATCCTGGGCTTTAGTAATCGGCCGGCCGACCACCACATGATCCGCACCGCTGCCGATGGCCATCCCCGCCGTGACGATACGTTGCTGATCATCGGCATAATCCATGATATTAGCCCCGGGACGAATTCCCGGGGTGACGATAAGAAGCTTATTCCCAAGAGATTCACGAAGACGTCCGGCTTCCAAACCGGAAGATACAACGCCGTCGCAACCGAGATCCAATGCCCGTCTGGCCCGGAATAAAACCAGATCCGCTACCGATTGCGTCATGCCCATGGTACGCATATCCTCCTCACCGAAACTGGTCAATACGGTCACCGCAAGAAGTTTCAGATCTCCCCGTTCCTGGAGAGCCGCCTTGATGATTGCGTCATTACCGTGTATCGTCGCCAGGCTGACGCCCCGGCTGTTCACCTGGGCAACGGCCAGCTTCACCGTCTCCGGGATATCAAAAAATTTCAGATCAAGCATCACCTTATGCCCGCGGTCCAGGATCCAATCAACGCTCTCGAACCAGGAAGCCATGAAAAGCTGGAGGCCGACCTTATAAAATCCGACATGGGATTCGCACTTTTTGACAATTTCTTTAGCCTTCTGAGCGTCTTCGACATCAAGAGCTACAATGATCCGTTCCCTCAATGGGATTTCTTTTTTTGGCATTTTCTCTTTATTTATAATGAAATCAAAATATAATGTATGTTTTCAAACCTCTGTCAGGGGCAGAGAACTTTTTACCGCTTTGTCGATTTTGGTCCTTTACAACCCGATTGTCAACTCGAAGATTGACCACCAAGCCGTACGGGTTGACGCAAATCGACGTAATGAGTGAGCGTCACCCAGGAAATCAAAGTGAAAGCTGAAGCAGCGACGCCCATCCACCCTAGAATTACAATCTTATCCAACCAATCAAAGGATATTACCGCCATGGAACACGCACCGATGATAAAAAAGATAAAGACCATGAAAGAAGAGGCGGCGCCGACATCACGGTCAACCTGTTCTAAAATCAGATTGTTGCAGGGTGGTCGGCAAAAGGAGAAACAGAATGTCAACAGCCACATGGGAATGATAATCCGCCACATAACAGGTATAAAATCACAGAGCATCAACGCGGCTGAGCCGAGCATCCCGACAAATCCGGCAGTCAACAACGGAAAGAGTGGAAATTTGTTCGACATTTTTGAAAAGAAAATCGGCGCAATCATAAAGGCCGCGGCATTCAAGCCGAAAAAATAACCGAACTGCTGCTCTGTATAGCCGAGCGTAGTGATATAAATATCCGAAGATCCGGCGATAAAGGCGAAATATGGAATGCCGGTCAGGGCAAAGGTCAGGGTCAACAGGATGTAACGGGGATTGGCAAACAACCGGAAATAGCTCAGGGCCGCCTGGAAAAACCGATCACTGCTCGGTATTTGAAGGGACTCGGTCATTTGACTGACTCCTACAAACGCAACAGCCCCCAGCAAAGCCTGAATGATAAATATTATACGCCAAGATGCCAGCTTTATGACCCATCCCCCGATAACCGGTGCAATCATCGGAGCTGCGGCAACAATGATTCCTAACTGAATAAAGACCCGTTGTCTAAGATGTCCTTCAAACCGATCTTTACTGACGGCGAAGGCCATGGAGGTTGCGGCGGCGGCTCCGGCACCCTGAAAGGTCCTTGCAATTATCATGCATTCGATATTGGAGGCAATACCACAAAAGATGCTTGCTATCACGTAGAGCCCGACACCGATTAGAAGCGGAGGCTTTCGTCCGAAACGATCGGAAATCGGTCCATAGATAAGAAGAAAAAGACAGTAGGACGTAAAAAAAAATACCAGCGTTAGATTTACGACGACCAGACTTTCCTGCCATTTTTTTACCAATAGTGGAATTGCTGCCAAATACATGTCCGTGGAAAGAGGCGGAAATGCGGAAAGCAGAGCCAACAGGACGATCATTTTTTTCATATTGGTGTTTTATTCTATCGGACTGTATCCGGATAGGAAATGCTTCCTTCACAGAATCTCACAGGAAGGGCAAAATATCAAGCTAAGGGGATCGAAGAGTGTGACTTTACCTGAGTTGCATATGAAATTCCAGTCGAGATAATCAACAGAAAGCTTTTCCTGAATTTTCATGATTGTCAGATGCACATGAGGCGGCATTTTATTTTTTCTTCCGGTTGTATCGGCTACAGTGCCGATAATTTCCCCCCCGGAAACGGCCGATCCTCTTGTTATATGCGCTACTGGGACGATATGGGCATAAACCGAAACCATATCATCCCCTTCATGCCTCAAAAACACCGATCTACCCAGGAAGTCCTTGCATATGCCAAGTACCGTGCCGGAAGTCATCACCGGAATTCTGGTTGTGGGGTCAAACTGAAGGGTGCTCCCCGACCGATTCCTAAAATAGCAGATATCCAGGCCTTCGTGCTCAGTCGGCCTTTCACCTTTGTCCGGCCACCATTTTTTACGGTTTTTAAATGTCATCCCCGGATAAAAGATCCATTTTTCCACATCTTTGCACGCCAACTCATTGCAAGACTCTATATACTGGAAATAAGGATATTTTTTTTGCTGCATCTTGAAAGATTCGCTGTTCATTGCAAGACCTTTGATCTCTTTAAATTGTAGCTTTCTGCCGGCGTGTTTCAAAAGATTTTTATAATACAGTAACTTTTCTTCCATGCGTAGTCCGAAAAAGTCAACAGCTTTTGCCCAAGTACCCTCAAACACCTAAAAAGCATCATCAAAATCACTAAAGTCTCCCATCAAAACAATTGCTTTGTTGGATTTTTTATGCTACATAGGATGAAAATGGGCGTTTTTTCCCTTTGTTTTCAAAAGGAAAAACGAAATTTCGTCTTTTCAACAGCTTAAAAGGAGGTGATGCGGAGCAATAATGAATCGGGAGCAGATTATTTTTTTCTCTTAAGAAATAAAACATTTTCTCGATGTAAGGGACTAATTACCTCCCCGATTAAATAGTGTAATATTCTAATTCAGTTTGCCTTTTTTCATTATCCTTTTGGACGTTTGTTTTGTTAGTTTAAAAGAACTATCCAAAAACCAGAGTCATTAATAAAGGAGATGAGTATGAGTGCACAACCAACCCAAAAGGTTCCGGCGCAGGCGTGGGTAACGACGTTTGCCGGTACTGCCATCAACCTTTGCCTCGGTATTCTTTATGCTTGGAGTATTTGGAGCAAGGCTTTGGTCAATGTCGATAAAGCCGGCCAGCCCATGACGGGTATGAATGCAGGCTGGTCTTACCTCACCAATGCCCAAGCGGCAACCCCTTTCTCGCTCTGTGTCATTGTTTTTGCCATCCTGATGATTCCAGGAGGGAAAATCCAAGATAAGATCAGCCCCAAATTCGGTGCTACCGTGGGTGGTCTTCTGCTTGCCGCAGGATGCATCATCGCGGGATTGATGAAAAGCTACACCGGGCTTGTCATTGGTTTCGGACTTTTCGGAGGTGCAGGAATGGGTATCGGATATGCCGCACCCACCCCAGCCGCACTAAAATGGTTCGGACCTGAAAAACGAGGTCTGATTGCCGGACTGGTTGTCGGCGGATACGGCGGGGCAGCCCTGTATATCGGGGGGCTCGGACAGTACCTGATTAATCAATTCGGTATTACCGGGAGCTTCGTTGCCTTAGGCGTCTTTTTTGCCATCGTCGTCATTATCGCCGGTCAGCTCCTGAAAGTTCCGCCTGTCGGATATGTTCCTCCAACCACAGTACAAGCGGGTCCCACCAAAACATCCACCGGAACAAACTGGGAGGTTTCAGAAGTTCTGTCCACTTGGCAATTTTACGCCCTGGTTTTCATGTTTATCCTGACGACGCAATCCGGTCTTCTGATCATCAGCAGTGCTGCCGCCATTCTGGGTAAAACGGCAAAAAGTATGCCGTTTTTCATTGCCAACGCCTGGATACTCGTATCCTTCGGAGGCCTTGTTAATGCATGCGGCCGTGTCGGTACGGGTTTCTATTCCGATAAGATCGGCAGGCAAAACGCCTATATGCTGAACTGTGCGGTTTCGGCATTATGTCTCTTTGCATTACCCACGATCATCGCCTCGGAAAACGTGTTTCTGCTGTTCCTGGCAGTTGGAATCGCCTACTGGCAATATGGCGGCGGGCTTTCACTCATGCCGTCGTTTACTGCAGATTTTTACGGCCCCAAAAACCTGGGTTTCAATTACGGTCTGGTATTTCTTGGTTGGGGACTTGGATTTTTCATGGCACGGCTCGGTGGAACAATCAAGGATATTACAGGGAGCTTAAACTACGCGTTTTACATCTCCGGGGTATTGTTGATCGTCGGCGTTATTCTCGCCAAAATCACCAACAGGCCCAAATACTCGGAACGTGCCTTGGGAGGGGCACCGGCATCGGCAGGTTGAAATTTTCTGATTAGCAACCGAATGAATGCTAATTTTTATGACACGCCACTTGAAAAAAGGCATCATCCGATCATTCAAGGAAAATTCAACAAATCCTCCATGCGGGGAATACGATGCAACGAGAAGACAAGTTAAATCAGATAGCCAATTAGAATGAAGCCGAATTCTAATTGATAAGAAGTTGGTTTTCCTGCCCGCAGCGTGTGTGAACACCTGTGGGCAGGAAGTTGAAATACCCAAACAAGGGGGAGGCCATGCCGCCCGACCAACTGATCCCCATTCCCTTCCTGCTCGACTACGGACATCTCGAGGTTGATAAATGTATTATTTTCGCACTGTCCGTCCTCATCGCCGTCACGGTAAACGCGGAAGGCCAGGCGATAATGGCTACCACCTTGGGAGATATCCAAAAAGATTCAAAAAACAGATTCCATTTCAATCCGCTGTTTCATTTGGATATACCCGGGATTGCCTGTTTTGCCATAGCCGGATTCGGTTGGCCTCGCCATGTCCCCATTGACAAGAAAAAATTCAAATACCCGTATGCCTATACGATCTTATCGAGATTCGCCGGTCCGCTTGCCAATCTCCTTCTCGCCGGAATTGTCGGCAGCATTCTCTGGGTTTTGCGCCGTATGGGAATCCAAGACCAGGTCTTTTCCATAGTTTTGTCTGTAAATCTGATGGTTTTCGCCTTCAGTTTTCTTCCTTTGCCACCACTGGCCGGTGCTTCTATTTTCTCTGCTCTTCTGCCGAAAAAAAGATATCCTGCAACTCTCATCCTGGCGAGAATATTTCCTTACATCCTGGTCATATTTTTTCTAGTTTTAAGAGCAAACCATATTGAGATATTCAACAAAATCTTTCATCCTATGGTTCGGTCAATTTTCGTTTTTCTGACCGGTTAGCCAAGCAACGCTTAGCAGAACCAGAAAATGCATCACAAAATCATGCAAACGCTTCCATTTTTTTTCACCCAGAAGCAAATGGCATCAGGATAGTCACTGTATTTCTGCCGTCATTTTTCGATGCATAAAGCGCTTTATCTGCAGTGTCTATTAGAATTTCTTTTGTTATATTCAACAAATCCGGGGTGAACGTTGTTCCACCGACACTTATTGTAACCGTGATCTTTTTTCCTTCCGCCTCTGTGATTGACTTTTCAACACCACGCCGCAGACGTTCCGTAAAAACCTTCATCCCTTTCTGGCCGGTTTCAGGTAAGATCACAGCAAACTCTTCACCGCCGTAACGGGCTACGATGTCCGTCGTACGAACGAGGCCCATTACTGTTTTGGCAAGTTTAACCAAGACAAGATCGCCTACAGGGTGTCCATAGGTGTCATTTACTTTTTTGAAAAAATCGATATCAAACATTACCAGAGACAATTCACTTTGGTAACGCTGGCTTTGAGAGAGCTGCTTCTCAAGCATTTCCTGGAAATATCTATGATTATATAAGCCGGTCAGACCGTCCCGAAAAGCCAATTCCTTCAAGCGGGAGTTGGCTGATCGAAGTTCAGCCGCCAACCGCTCGGCTTTTTCCTTTGCCTCTTTCAATTCCAGCACAAGCAGTTCATAGGAGAGATTCAATTGACCAAGCTGTTGATTTGCATCCTGCAGCATCTGAGAAAAAGGCCGGATGTCACCGGGATCTATTTCAAAAGTGTTCAGAATTTCGATGCTCTCGCTAGCAACCCTGTCAACCAGATCACGAACTTGATCCTCCTTGAGATGAAAAATCTTCGTCAACTCGTCCTGGAGGATACGAACCTGGTGTGCGGAATCTTTCTCATTGTAGATCGCCGACAATCTTCCTGAGAAAGCCAGTATTTCAGCTGTCTTCCTATAATTCTCAGGGGCATTCTTATGATCATGATGATACCGTGTCACTACTGCGATGCTTTCCGGAAGTCCCCAATTATTGATCAGAGCCGCCCCAACCATCTGATGATCGAATCCGAACTTTTGCCGCTCCAATTCAAACAAAGGAATATCCGAGGCCAATCTTTCCTTAAAAAGTTTACTATAGCTCTCTCCTTTCCCCACGTAGAGAACTAGAACTCCAATATCATGAAGGAGTGCAGTCACGAAGATGTCTTCATCCTTTTTTTCCAAAGCCGCAGTCAACAATTCGGCAGCAACGGCGGAAGTCACAGAACGACGCCAAAAATAGTTGAAATCAAAACCTCCCGTCTCGTCTCCCTGCATACTCCCGGCAATGGCGAAGGAGAGGGCAATATTTTTGACCACATTCATACCAAGAACTGTAATGGCCCGTTCAATGCTTGTTATTCGTTTTGGCAGGGAATAGAAACTCGAGTTTGCCACCCGAAGCAATTTTGCGGTAAGAGCTGGGTCGGCGGAGATAATTTTGGCAAGATCGTCGACCGAAACCTCGTCCATTTGCACTGTTTTTAAAATTTTCACCGCAATGGCAGGAGGAGAAGGCAAGGTCAGTTGGTCCGTAATCAATTGCCGAACCCGCTCTTCCGGAAGAGGAGCAAGCATACATCACCTCTTTTAAAATTAATGTCTAAAAAACAGGATATCCTGTCATTTATTTGCCTTAGATGCCATCCAAACCGATGGTGAACATGGCATCCAAGTCATGACGGGAGAATGTCTGGAATGCCAGCATGGTTTCAGTTTTCTGAATATCCGAAAGCTTCAACATCCGTTTGGTTACCAGATCCGAAAGCTTTTCATTATTATCCACTCTGGCAATGGCCACCAGGTCGTAATTGCCGCTCACAGAATAGACTTCGGATATCCCGCTCATCTCAGCCAGCGCTTCCGCCACTTCGTTGATCTTCTTCCGCTCGACCTTCATCAGAATAATAGAGGTAACCATAAATCTCTTTCCTTTGTTTTTTCTTTCCAAGATGACTGGACCTTTTTTATAACGCTCTTTTTTTTGGGCAGGTCCGGTCCTTCATCTCCATTTACCCTGTTGATCGTAACCTGATACCAAGGAGCATATCAATTCTGCACCTGAATTTCACCCTCTATCGTCAGGAAATACTCCAAATTGTTTTCAGGCTTCAATACTTTGCTCGGTTGGTTTGAAGCTACGCTGAAAATTGTGACATTGGCCACCAAGGTCCTTGCCGAATTTTTTACCGGCCGAAGTTGCCGGATAAACCCCACAGTAAGATCGCCTGCACCACCAGTTCTAATTGGTGTGATTGCGCCCCAATTTCAACATAATTTTTAATATCAGGATGTTAAATCTCACAAGCCCTTATGATAACCGTAAAAGAATTCCTCTTTTTCAGAACACCCAACATTATCGCTTGAACAATTTGTGCAAAATATGCACATTTACCTCCTCTAATTTATGCACTCTTGGCAAGAGTTCTATACACAAGCAAACATTATTTCATGTTAAATAGTTAACTGACCTCTCAAGATATCAGCCGACACCTAACATATGCCACGACCTTTAACCATTGCAAATACATTTTAAGCATTCTTTTTTCCAAAGATAAATCAATCTCTTTCTAGAAATTGGTGACGCAATTCACGATTACAGGCCACTTTAAAAAGTAAATCTTCTTGACTTTTATGGCGGATTTCGCGTATTTTTTTTAAGAGCTAAATACTTTTTACGGGCGCTTGACGATGCACAAATCGCACAGGGCAGCAACCAGGAATGTGGCTGCCCTGCGAAAAAAAGAAACCCATGAAAAATACGTATTGCAGAAATAAGACAGCAATCACATATACGGTAATTGCCGTTGCAGAAGGGATTTGGAACGGAATCGTTATTTCCGGAGTTCTTGCACTAAGCGCCTTGCTTATCAAGGGAAGTGCGATTTTCTATTTTGCTCATTAAAAATGAACTCAGCAGAAGAGGGAAAGTCACAGCCATCTCTTCTGCTTTCCTACACTCACGGCCGGTTCGTCAGGTACGTCTCTCCATTGCTCCAATTACATATTCTCCCGGTTCTCCGACCGGTTAGCCCGCATTTCTCATGACCACTGTGTCAATTTGGAAGAAAGGTAAATAAGTCTTCCTCGTTGTCGACAAAAAGTTTGGTTGGCTATCTATTTATGCGCCATATAAGATGGAGAAGTATCCGTACTGTCGAGAGCGGACAGTATCAAAATTCACTACAAATTCCTGGTTGCCCCCAGAAAAGAGACAGCCTGCCAAGCTCCATCGTCTTAACAAGAAGTTGAAGCTTGGCAGGTGCCTGTACAGCGGGAAGAAGGAAAAAGCACCAGTTGGTTGTGTACTGTGGCCAAACAAACAGCCTGCTACATATTCCTCCGGTACTTACCGCCAACTTCGTATAGCGCGTTTGTAATCTGGCCCAAGCTGCAGGATTTTACGGTTTCCATCATCTCTTCGAAGATATTGCCGCCTGCAAGTGCTGTTTGCTGGAGTTTTTTCAAAGCATCTGATGCTTCATCGGAATGGCATCTTTGAAAATCATTAAGACGCTGCAGCTGCTCATCTTTTTCCTCATCCGAAGCTCGGACGAGTTCCAGATTGGCATTTGCGTTGGAGTAATCGGCATCCGGATTCCTGAAGGTGTTGACTCCTATGATCGGATAATCTCCCGAATGTTTCCGATACTCGTAATACATAGACTCTTCCTGAATCTTGCTTCTCTGGTATCCCGTTTCCATGGCGCCCATCACTCCGCCGCGCTCGGTGATCCGTTCGAATTCACAGAGCACCGCTTCCTCGACCAGGTCTGTGAGCTCTTCGATGATGAAGCTCCCTTGATTCATATTCTCATTTTTCACCAGGCCCCACTCGCGGTTGATGATCAATTGGATAGCCAGTGCTCGGCGTACAGATTCGGTGCTCGGCGTGGTAATTGCCTCGTCATAGGCATTGGTATGCAGGCTGTTACAGTTATCGTAGATTGCGCAGAGTGCCTGCAGGGTTGTCCTGATGTCGTTGAACTGAACTTCCTGGCTGTGCAACGATCTTCCAGAAGTCTGGATATGGTACTTCAGTTTTTGGGAAGCCTCCGAGGCGTTATATTTTTCCCGCATAGCAATGGACCATATTCTTCTGGCCACACGGCCGATGACCGTGTATTCCGGCTCCATGCCGTTGGAAAAGAAAAAGGAAAGATTCGGGGCAAACTTGTTGATGTCCATGCCACGCGACAGATAATACTCCACATAGGTAAAACCATTGGAAAGCGTCAAAGCCAATTGCGTGATGGGGTTGGCGCCAGCCTCGGCAATATGATAGCCGGAGATGGAGACTGAATAAAAATTACGAACATCATTTCTGATGAAATATTCCTGAATATCTCCCATCATTTTCAATGCAAAATCGATGGAGAAAATACAGGTGTTCTGCCCTTGGTCCTCTTTTAAAATATCGGCCTGGACTGTCCCACGAACATTGTTGAGCACCAGAGCCTTGATTTTTGCAGCCTCTGCCTCAGTTGGCCGACGACCGTTTTCGGCTTCGAATTTATCCATCTGCTGATCGATGGCCGTGTTCATAAACATGGCCAAAATGATGGGGGCCGGCCCGTTGATAGTCATGGATACGGAGGTGGAAGGGGCGCAGAGGTCGAAACCGCTGTAGAGCACCTTAACATCGTCCAGGGTGCAGACGCTAACGCCGGATGTTCCTATTTTTCCATAGATATCGGGGCGTTTTCCCGGGTCGCATCCATATAGGGTCACCGAATCGAAGGCCGTGGACAGACGTTTGGCGGGATAGTTTTCCGACAACAATTTAAATCGTTTGTTGGTTCTGCCCGGCCCACCTTCGCCTGCAAACATCCTGGTTGGGTCTTCGCCTCTTCTCTTCATTGGAAAAACGCCGGCCGTAAAGGGAAAATGACCGGGAAGATTTTCTTTGCGCATCCAGGCATAAATATCACTTGGATCGGTGAATTTCGGCAACGAAATCTTAGGGATTTTCGTATGGGAAAGCGACTCGGTATACAAAGGAACCCTGATCTCGTGGCCGCGGACGGAATAGATGTATTCATCACCGGAATACGCCCCCTTCAACTCATCCCAGTTTTTGACCAGGCTATTGGTTTCGGGAGCCAGTTTTTCCGCCGCAGCCGAAACCTCTTTTTTTAGCTGGTCCAGCAGACTGCTGAAATCTCCATCCTGCTTCTGGGCCAGTAGGTCGATAGCCTCCTGGAGGTGCCAGAGTTTTCTGAGTTCAGCCGACTGCTCCCTCGTTTTTCTATGATACCTCCGCACAGTCTCGGAGATTTCCGCTAGATAACGGGTTCTTTCCGGTGGAATAATAATGGTCTTTGAAGAGGAAATTTTCTGCTCCGGCTTCGGGAGCTGTGGGGAAAAGGTTGTGGACGTATTTGCATTGATTGCCTCGATTACCCCATGGTAGAGTGCGGTCACCCCGTCATCGTTGAATTTCGAGGCAATGGTGCCGAAAACGGGCATTTCTGAGGGCCGGATATCCCACGCCTTTTTATTGCGTTGCACTTGTTTTCTCACATCCCGCACGGCGTCATCGCTGCCCTTTTTCTCGAATTTGTTGATTACGATCAGGTCGGCGTAATCGAGCATATCGATCTTTTCAAGCTGTGACGGCGCCCCGAATTCGCTGGTCATTACATAAATTGAAACATCCGATATCTGGATGATATTGGAATCACCCTGTCCTATTCCAGCCGTCTCTGCGATAATCAGATCAAAACCAGCGGCCTTGACCACCTCAATGGCCTCAGGCAGTGCTTCTGCCACCTCCCTATGGGATTGTCTCGTTGCCAGACTGCGCATATAGACCCGCGGGGATGAAATCCCATTCATCCGAATGCGATCTCCCAGCAATGCTCCACCGGTTTTGCGCCGCGACGGATCACAACTGATGATCGCTATTTTGATATCTTCTATGTCATGAAGGAAACGAATGATCAGCTCATCGGTGAGCGAGGATTTTCCAGCCCCTCCCGTTCCGGTGATTCCGATGACCGGCGGATTGTTTTTCTTGGCCAATGGCTTGATTTCTGTCATCAGCTCTTCGAGCCTGGATTTGTCGGCCGCCTTCGCTTCCTCCACGGCCGTTATAAAAGCGGCAACCGTCATCTTGTCGTCACAGTGCAGCTTGTCAAGATCGAGATCATGAAACTCCAACGTTGAAAAATCCATATTTTCAACCATATGGTTGATTATTCCCTGCAGCCCCATTGTTGTGCCGTCTTCCGGGGAATATATTTTGGTCACCCCGTACTGGTGAAGCTCTTCCATTTCCTCAGGAACGATCACCCCGCCGCCACCGCCGAAGACCTTGATATGCCCGGCCCCTCTCTCTCTCAAAAGATCCAGCATATATTTAAAACCTTCCATATGGCCACCCTGATAGCTTGACATGGCCACCCCCTGTACATCCTCCTCGATGGCGGCATCGACAAACTCCTGGATGGACCTGTTGTGAGCCAGATGAATGACCTCGGCACCAGCATCCTGCAAAATCCTTCGAATGATATTGATTGTCGCATCATGACCGTCAAACAACGCTGTCGCGGTAACGACCCTGATGGTATTGCGTGGTTTATAGATCTCGACATCCGCTCCCATGATCCACCTCTTTTTATTGATGATAAGTATCCAGGCATCGACAATGCCGATGAAAATTTCTCAATTTCAACATATTACCAAATACAAAACCCATAACCTGAAAATACAATTTCCCCTGTCGATAAAAACTGAACGAGCGCTCAGTCATAAATCTTTTTTATCTACTGCCACAACTCTTGTCAAGGTTTTTATCACCCTGATCCTGCGCAAAATCATTGATACCCGTCTGTGGGATTGATACAATCCAATCAAAAGGACGTTGAGCGCAACATATATTAATCGTCAGGACCCAATTCTAAGGTAAAAATATGAATCTTCAGGAATATTGCCCGGATAAAATTCTTTCGGCAACAGAGGCGGTCAAAAAGATCGAGAACGGCAGCAGGGTTTTTGTCGGCACCGGTTGCGGAGAACCCCAGGAGCTCATCAAGGCAATGGTGGCCAACCAGGCTATTCAGGACATCATTGTCTACCAGATGCTCTCCTCGACTTTTGCCCACTACACCGACAATGAGGATTTTTTAAACAGATTTTCAATCAAACTCTTCTTTATAAGTTATTACATGCGGCAGGCCGCCTTTGATGGAAAGATCGACTATATCCCGGTCTACCTGTCCCAGATTCCCGAGATTTTCAGCTCCAAGGAGATAGGTCTGGATGTAGCCCTTATCCAAGTGAGCCCTCCGGACAGGTTCGGTTTCTGCAGCCTCGGCATATCGGTGGATATTACCCTGTCGGGAATGAAAAATGCCAAGGTTATCATCGCCCAGATCAACCCGCAGATGCCGAGAACCTGGGGAGACAGCTTGGTGCATGTTGACGAGTTCGACTACATTGTCGTCCACGATGAGCCGTTAGTGGAGATGACCGCCCGTCCCAAAAACGCCAATGTCATAAAACGGATCGGCTATTATATAAACCAGCTTGTCGATGACGGGGCGACCTTGCAGGTCGGATTCGGACATCTGCCCGATGCGGTGGTTTCAACGTTGACCAAAAAAAAGGACCTCGGTATTCACACTCAGGTCATTACCGACGGGCTTCTTCCTCTTTTTGAGAAAAAGGTGATCACAAATAGAAATAAATCCTACCTTCCCGGAAGGGTTGTGGCGTCACTTTGCATGGGATCAAAAAAGCTGTACGATTATGTAAACAATAACCCTATGTTCTATTTTCGTTCTTCAGAATTTGTCAATGATCCAAATGTAATAGCTAAAAACGATAATTTCATTTCCATCAGCTCGGCACTGGAAGTCGACCTCACCGGGCAGGTCTGCACGGACTCCAAAGGCTATCTCTTTTTTAGCGGCATCGGCGACCAAGTGGATTTCATCAGAGGAAGCAGCATGTCCAAAGGTGGGTTCTCCATCATCGTCATCCCATCGACTGCTGAAAACGGCAAGGTCTCGAGAATTGTTCCGCATCTGAGTGAAGGTGCTGGTATCGCAGCGACTAGAGGAGATATCGACATCGTCGTCACCGAATACGGCATCGCTGAATTAAGAAGAAAGAGCATCTATCAGCGCGTCATGGAGCTGGCTCAGATCGCTCATCCAAAATTCAGGGAGGATCTGATCGAAGAAGCAAAAAAGAGACGATATATCTTCAGCGATCAATTGCCGCCGTCCAAAGAAGACCTTCTCTTTCTGGAGGACTACAAGACATCCATGGGGCTTCCCACCGGGAAGCATATCGAATTTCGTCCGCTGCTGCCCTCTGATGAGTTTGAGTCCCGGCATTTCTATTATTCCCTGCAGGAAGATTCAATTTATTTCCGTTTTTTCAACAAACGCAGGGTTTTTTCCCGTCATATGCTGCAAAAACAGTGGGCCGACGTGGATTATCGAAGGAATATGACCATTATCGGTTACTGGCAGGTCGGAAGACGAAAACAGATAGTAGCCATCGCCTCGTACGCCGAAGTCGGAGAAAACATTGCTGAGGTCGCCTTTCTGGTCAAAGAAGAACTGCACGGAATGGGCATCGGATCGCATCTTCTCAAGGTGCTGGAAGACATTGCCAAGACGAATGGTTATACGGCGTTCACGGCCACCGTTCTTGCTGAAAACACCAAAATGATCAAGGTGTTTTTAGGCCAGTATCCACATGCCATACGTAATAGATGTACGAGCGGAGAGATAGAGATCGAAATGCCCTTTTTATAATCGAAAATAAACAGGCGGCTATTCAGCGATTATTATCCCGTAACAACTCAGGAAAGTCCCAATAGAAGAATTCATTATTGCGTGGGCCTTCATCAGTGCGCATCCGAGATTCTTCGCTCTCCTTCAGATCGACTCTTCTGATCTTGCCGCTGATGGTTTTGGGAAGCTCGGAGACGAATTCGATAATCCTTGGAATTTTGAATCTGGACAGATTTTCGGAAGCGTGCCGGAAAATTTCCAAGGCCAATTCCCATGAAGGTTCATACCCTTGATTCAATATTATGTAAGCTTTCACAACCTGGTATCGCTTCGGATCCGGAGCCCCAACCACGGCGGCTTCCCCCACAGCAGGATGCTCAACAAGAACGTTTTCCACATCAAAAGGGCCGATTCGATAATCAGAAGATCTGATCACGTCATCCGCTCGGCCGACGAACCACCAATAGCCGTCTTCATCAAAAGACGCGCGGTCACCCGTATAATAGTAGTCATTGACAAAGACGCTTTTCGTTTTTTCCTGATCGTCGATATATCCAGAGAAAAGACCGATGGGACGCCAACGATCAAGCCGGACGGCAATATTCCCCGTTTGACCGGGTGATTCTACGAGGTTGCCGGCATTGTCCAGTAAGACCATATCATACATGAAGGAGGGAAGGCCGAAGGATCCTATGCGCATTTTTCCCTGCATCCATGGTGGATTTCCGATCATCGCGGTGGATTCTGTCTGCCCGTAAAAGTCGCGAATTTCCGTGCCGGTGTGTCGCTTCCATCGGTTGATAACTTCGGGATTCAAAGGTTCTCCGGCACTCATCGACTGCCTCAACGTTGTGAGACGATGTTTGCTCATATCCAAATTGATAAACATTCGCCAGGCAGTCGGTGGCGCGCAGAAGGTGGTAACACCACAGGCTTCGATGGCATCGAGATAGCTGTGCCCGTCAAACATTTTGAAATTGAAGCCCGTCGCCGTGGCCCCCATGTTCAAAGGTGCGAAGAAACTCGACCAGGCCCATTTTGCCCAGCCGGGAGCGGAAAGGTTATGGTGGATATCATCGGGTCGGATCCCGATCATCACGTCGGTTGATAGATGCCCGATAGGGTAGGAGCTTGCCGTATGTCCGACCTTTTTAGGCGGTCCGGAAGTTCCAGAAGTGAAAAAGCAGAAGAGAGGGTCGTCAATGTTGCATACTTCCGCCTCGGCCGTCAACGCCTCCCTCTCTACCTCGTCGTAACTGGTCCACCCTTTTTTGTCACCGATCACCAATTTCAGTTTCGGATTCACCCCAGTAGCCTCAATGGCGGCATCTATCATATCGGTAAAGCCTGCATCGGACAAGATAACATCCGGAGGATAGGATTCGAACCTGAATTGCATTTCCCGCATAATGAGCGACGTGGCGGTGAGCACGATTACCAGCCCTCCCTTCATACAGGCGTATGCGCTGAACCAGGTCTCGGGAATCAGGGGCACCATCATATACATGTTGTCCCCTTTTTTCACATCTGCCCGGCGTAGTCTGTTCAGAATTTTGTTGCCGTTGACGGCAAATTGGGCATAAGTAAAGCGTTTCTTTCGCTGACTGGCGATATCCATCCAGAGAAGGGCCGTATTATCCGCCCTTTCATTGACATGAAGACCATCAAAAATATCGGAGGCCCAGTTGAAATGCCTTGGCATTTCCATGGTGTTCAGTTTTTGGAAAAAGGCCCTGGCGACCGCTTCCTTTCGGTCATTGTCGTCCATCATGTTCAATTCCATGACTTCTCTAAATAACTCTTTCATGACCATATGCGTTACACCTTGAAAATCCGAATTAATCACAGGCACCGGGAGAGCGGGCATTTTTATTTCTCTACCAGATTTCCCCTATCATACTTAATCGTGCAGTGCAATAATTTTTCTTAAAAGAGACTGTCTCATCAGGTCCTAATTAAGCAACCATTCCGATAGGTTTCTACTGACGGTCGATTTACGGCTTCCAAAGAATGGTGAATTCAAAAGCAGAATGACACCATTTGGGGTATGGTGAAACATTAGGAGACACAATCGAGGAATAGAAAATGAGAACGAGGTGCGTGCTCTGCCCGCGGGAATGCGGAACGGACCGGACAGCCAAAAGGGGATACTGTGGAACCGGCAATGATTTTGATATCGCCTCGGTGACCCTTCATCTCGGAGAGGAGCCCGTAATCAGTGGAACTGACGGAATCTGCAACATTTTCTTCTCCGGCTGCAACCTGCGATGCATTTATTGCCAGAATTATCAAATTTCCCGCAATTCAAAGAGATTACAAGGACAAATAAAGTCGTTGACCGAACTCATCGACCGCATAGTCTCCTTCCTTGACCAAGGAATCGAAAATATCGGTTTTGTCTCTCCTTCTCATGTGGTCCCGCAAGTCACACGTATTATCGAGGCACTGCATCATCGAGGTTATTTTCCCATAGTCGTATACAATACAAACTCCTATGAAAAAGTGGAAACCCTTCGCTCCCTGGAAGGTTTCGTGGATGTCTATTTACCGGATTTCAAGTATATGGATGAGTCTCTTGCCGCTCGCTGGTCGCAGGCATCTGATTATCCCGAAGTGGCTCGATTGGCCGTCAAAGAGATGTACAGGCAGAAAGGAAACAGACTTTTTTTTAACAAAAATGGGAAATTGCAATCCGGAATGATCGTCCGTCACCTTGTTCTGCCGGAGGCTTCCGCCGATAGCATTGCAATCTTCAGTTTTTTGGCCGATGAACTCTCAAATCGCCTGGCCATTTCCCTAATGGCTCAGTACAACCCGAATCCGGATGTTCTCAGCATTCCGCCGTTGAATAGAAAAATCACCGCTGAAGAATATCAGAGGGTTGTCACAGAAATTGAAGCGCTCGGCTTTGAAATCGGATGGCTGCAGGAATTCGACAGTGCGGAGATATATGCCCCCGATTTTACGCTACCTTCACCCTTCGAAAAACACTAATCCTGCCGCTCCGTCTTTCGACAACTTTAAAAAATTAAATCTTTCGTGCAAGATGAAGGCGCACAGGGAAATTTTTCGATGCACCGCAGAGATTGGACAAAGAGGCAATTTTTCTAGGTTGCCTTTCCTCTTTGATCTTCTCTGCGACTAATGAAGTATCTGACTTAAGAATTTTTGGGTCCGCTCGTTTTGCGGGTTGAGGAAGAAATCATCAGGATTGTTTTGTTCAACGATCTGGCCGGCATCCATGAAGAGCACGCGGTGAGCGACGCTTCTGGCAAAACCCATTTCATGTGAGACCACAAGCATGGTCATCCCTTCCTTGGCCAAATCGATCATAACATCCAAAACCTCTTTGACCATTTCCGGGTCCAATGCGCTAGTGGGTTCGTCGAACAGCATCACCATGGGTTTCATGCACAGACTGCGGGCTATGGCGACACGCTGCTGCTGGCCTCCGGACAACTGCCCTGGATATTTTTTCGCCTGCTCCGCAATCTGCACCTTTTTCAGATAATACATGGCCGTGTCTTCGGCTTCCGAGCGAGGAATTTTTCTAACCCAGATCGGTCCCAAGGTCAGATTCTCCAGGATGGTCAGATGGGGAAAGAGGTTGAAATGTTGAAAGACCATTCCGACTTCCGTTCTGATCTTCTCAATATTTTTTATATCGTTAGTCAGCTCGATATCATTGACGATTATCCTTCCGCGTTGATGCTGCTCCAGACGGTTGATACAACGAATCAATGTCGATTTGCCGGAGCCTGATGGACCGCAGAGAACAATTCGCTCCCCTTTTTGTACGGTCAGGTTGATATCCTTTAACACATGGAAATCTCCGTACCATTTGTGCATATCGATTATCTTGATAACGGGTTCGTTCTCACCTATGTTGGAATGGGCATCTGCGATCATCTTTTCATCTTCAGGCTTGGGTTAGTTTAAAAAGGTATGAGAGGGATAATCTCTTCTCCTCAGGCCTCATCTTTTCAGTTCCTTTTCGAGACTGCGGCTGAAATTCGACATCGCAAAACAGCCTCCGAAATACAGTACTGCAATAAAGATGTAAGCCTCGGTACTGAATCCCGACCATTCGGGATTGGACAATGTTACCTGGGTGGTTTTCATCAGGTCGAATAAACCGATAATGATGACCAGCGATGTGTCTTTAAATGCCGAAATCAGGATGCTAACGGTCGGAGGAATCACAATTTTCAGGGCCTGGGGGAGAATAATGAGACGCATTTTTTGCGAATAGTCCAAGCCAAGAGCTTCTGCTGCCTCATATTGCCCTTTCGGGATTGCCTGCAGCCCGCCCCGTACCACCTCTGCAATATAAGCTGCCGTAAACATTATGATTGCTATCTGTGCGCGCAGAATCTTGTCGATGGTGACGCCTTCAGGCAAGAACAACGGAAACATAACCGACGACATGAAAAGCAAACTGATGAGAGGCACACCGCGGATAAGCTCGATATAGACAACACTGAGTGTCTTTATGGCCGGCAGAGACGATCTGCGCCCGAGAGCGAGTAGGACCCCCAGAGGATATGCCGCGGTCAATCCGAAAAGGGACAGCATCAGGGTCAGAATGACACCGCTCCATTTCGTCGTTTCCACTGCTGACAAGCCGAAGAGGCCTCCATGCATGATGATCCCCATCACCACGACTCCTACCAGCCAGACATAGAGCAATGTTTTATTCCAAAATCTTCGATTATGGCTGAAAATGACAAGAAGAATAAAAATCGCGATGGAGACGGTCGGACGCCATTGCTCATCATAAGGGTAAAATCCGTAGAGAATAAAGCGGAAATTTTTTGTCACCACGGCCCAGCAGGCACCTGTTGCCTCTTTGCAAACCTGTCCTGTGGATGACCAAACACAATTGAAAAAGGCCCATTTTACCAACGGTGGAAAAATCATGAGAAGGCAGAAGAGGATCAAAATGGTCAACAGCGAATTTAACGGACTGTTGAATAAATTGCCTCTCATCCAACCAATGACACCCACGGTCGTAGCCGGGGGTTTGAGTTCAAGAGCAGAAGATGTCGGTTGCGATTGTTCCATGGTTATCTTTCCACCAAGGCTTTTTTCTTGTTGTACCAATTCATAAAGAACGAGGTCAGAAGACTGATGAACAAGTAGACGATCATGATTAAGGCGACCCCTTCAATGGCCTGGCCTGTCTGGTTGATGGTGGTGTTGGCGACGGCGACGAAGTCAGGGTAGCCGATGGCGATGGCCAGGGAGCTGTTTTTGATCAGATTCAGCATCTGGCTGGTGAGAGGCGGGATGATGACACGCAGAGCTTGGGGCAGTATAACCAGTGTCAAAACCCTGCCTGGTTTCAAACCCAGACTCACAGCGGCTTCGGTTTGACCTTTGGAAATAGCTTGGATACCGCTCCGGACGATCTCTGCGACAAAGGCGGAGGTGTAAAGAACCAGCCCCAGCAGCAGGGCTCCGAATTCCGGGCTGAAGGTAATGCCTCCCTCGAAATTAAAACCGGAAAGATGCGGTATATTCATTTTTGTCGGCGCTCCCCCAGCCGCCCAGGCAATAAAAGGCAGAAGCACGGCCAGCCCAAAAGTCGCCCATCCCGACGGAAAAACCTGACCTGTCTTATCCTGTCTGACCCGCGCCCATTTGTACAAAATATATCCCGCAAGAAGAGCTACGATGAAGGCCGCTCCCATCCAGATATAGGCAGGATGATACGCAGGCAAAGGATAATAAAATCCCCGATTATTAAAATAAACCCCGGGCAGAGGATGGAGAGACCGGCGTGGGGACGGCAGGCTGGAATGAAAAATGGCATACCAGAAAAACAATTGCAACAGAACCGGGATATTCTGCAGGACTTCGATATATACCGCTGCCGATCTCGAAACCAGCCAGTTGGTTGAAAGACGGGCCACACCGACCAGCACGCCAAGCAAAACCGTCAGAATGATCCCTAAAAAAGAAACCTTCAGGGTGTTCAACAGCCCTACTGTAAGAGCCCGGGCATAGGTATCGGCTGCCGAATAGGCAATGAGGGATTCGCCAATCTCGAATCCGGCTTCCCGGTTGATGAACCCGAAGCCCGTTCGAATCGACTGCCGGGCAAGGTTAGCCTGGGCATTGTAAAAAAGATAATACCCGAACGCTACCACCAGTGTTAAAACAACGACCTGGTAAAAAATGCCCAACTTATCCGGATCATGCCAGAAAGGAATCCGTTCAGCCGTATTTTTTTTCGTAACTTCCGTCTGCCCTTCCGACACGTTGTTTCTCCGGAATAAATATAATTTTCTACACGAATACTTCGCGGGACCCGGCCTTTTTCAGACCGGATCCCGTCACTACCTCAATTATCTATCCTAACTTATTTGAATGGCGGAGAATACATCAAACCACCATCTTTCCATTGGGCGTTTAAGCCGCGTTTAAGGCCGAGTTTGGTATGGATGCCGACGTTACGCTCGAAGACCTCACCGTAATTGCCCACGTACTTGACGATGTTATAAGCAAATTTCTCGTCGAGACCAAGAGCTTTTCCATTCCCGGGAGTAACTCCCAGGAAGCGCATGATGTTCGGATCATTGCTCTTTAACATCTCGTCGACATTTTTGGAGGTAATTCCCAAATCTTCTGCATCGATCATAGCCAACACGCAGAAATCGACAATATCCCTCCACTGCTCGTCCCCGTGCCGAACCGCCGGAGCCAAGGGTTCCTTGGAGATTATTTCGGGAAGGATTTCATAATCCTGAGGATTCGAGGCAACCGCCCGGATGCCTGCCAACTGCGATGCGTCGGAAGTCAGAACATCACAACGACCGGCAAAAAATGCCTGATAAAGTTCGGTATTCTGCTCTATGACAACCGGCTTCATGGTCATCTTGTGCGCTCGGAAGAAGTCGGCGGCGTTTTGCTCGGTCGTTGTCCCTGGAAGAACACAGACGCTTGCTCCATTGAGTTCCGTGGCGCTTTTTACACCCAACTTTTTCGGAACCAAAAATCCCTGTCCGTCATAATAGTTAACGGCGACAAAATCCAAACCCAACTCTGTTTCCCGAGTAAGGGTTCTTGTCGCATTCCGACAGAGAACATCTATTTCCTTAGACTGAAGTGCGGTGAATCTTGTCTGTGTGGTCAAGGTCACAAATTTTACTTTATCCGGAGTTCCGAATATACCTGTGGCGATGGCCCTTGCCGTGTCCACATCCAAACCGTGCCAGACTCCCTTTTCATCCGGCATTCCGAAACCGTACAACCCTCCATTTACTCCCACCAAAAGGTATCCGCGGGCTTTTACTGCATCCAACGTCTCTCCTGCCCTGGCTGCAGGGGCAATAAACACGATTGCAGCCAGCACCAGCATTATTCCTGCTTTTAAGAGCTTCATCCTTTCCTCCTTGTTACTTTAAGGTTATGAGTTGACCGACAGACAGACGCTACGAAAAAGTTTGGTAATTTACAGAGTCTAAAATGAGCCCGGAAACAATAATATTACTTCAGATTTATTATGAGGCTAGCACAATCAACCCCCGTTTTCAATATTTTTTAACAGAACCATTCTTAATAATGAAAACACATATCACTTTGTAATTATTTCTATTTACCGAAAAAACATTGCTCCTCTTTTATAAATACGTCCTTTTTGAACATCTTTACTGCCGTCCTTTCAGCACTGACCAGCTCCGGTTTCTCCAAAGGATATATGGAAATATTTCAACAAGCGACGGAATACTTATCGAATAATAGGTTCAGCAATCTCCATGCCAAAAGAATTTTATGATCATGAAGAGAATGGATTATTGGTTCGGTTCGAAAAATAACGGTTTGTTACGCACTCTGTTGGCATTCTCTTCTATTCCGACAAATCAAGAAAAGGCCCTTACAAAATTGATCATTTAATCAAATTTTGCATCCGCCAATTGGTCAAAACTGAAACTATCCACCCAATTTCAAAAGAGAAAATTGGAAAGTGCTCAAATAATCAATTGTATAGCATTTTTTACTATTGAGACATCCATTCATGGCCTGCCCGGCACAAAAATTGCGCCGGACACTCCTCACATTTTCCTATCAATACAGGAAAATCATTATGTTATTTTTTCATCAAACAGAATTCTTGCGGCTTCCATTAAAAATTCCCCTCCGACCTGCAAAGTTCCTTAAGGTTGTCAGGCAACGAACCCCGGTCATTCTCTTTCAAACTTTTTTCACGAAAAAAAGGACAATGACGGTATTATTCCCCCCACTCTTTAAAAACCTCGTCCGCAGATGTTTCTTTCATCGGCGGACGTGTTCCCGGTGGCTGTCCATCCATCCAGGCAGGAAATCGGATTTCGGCAGTTCTGTCTATACCTTGACCCAAGGCGACAAGTTTTCTTTCACGGACCTGAGGATGATCTGCTACTTCAGAGTGTTTTAGAATCGGCTCAAGACAGCAATCGACCCTGGCGGCTAAATCTTTCCATTCCTGGAAGGAGCGCGAGCTAAAAAGAATCTGCAAATCGGCAATAAGGCTTTTTTGCGGCAGGGAATCTCCATGTCGCTTAATCCAATCTGACCGGTCGACTGCTTCACAAAATGACGACCAGAATTTTTCTTCGATAGCCCCCAATGCCATGAAACGATTATCGGCGGTTTTGTAAATATGGTAGTATGCTGCTCCCCCCGTAAGCAGCCCAGTGCCTCGCTCTATATGTTGCGGATTACGATCGGCTGCCGTCAGTCCCACAGATTGCCACGAGAGAGCGGTCTCAAAAAGACTTACATCGATATGTCCCCCTTTTCCTGAAATGCTTCGACGCAACAAGGCGGCAAGAATCGTTATCACCGCCTGCTGTGCTCCGGCATGGTCTGCAACAGGCGGAAAAACAATCGACGGGCCGGCTTCGGAACCGGTAGCTGACAATCCGCCTGTCAAAGCTGCATAGGTGAGATCATGACCGCCCCGTAATCGATAAGGGCCGAACTGGCCGAATCCTGACAGGGCGCAGTGCACAAGTCGGGGGTTGCACTGAGCAAGCCTCCTGTTATCGAAGCCTAGGCGTTCCATAACCCCCGGCCTAAATGATTCGAGAAGAACATCGGCTTGCTTAGCCAATCTTTCGAAGGTCTCACAACCATCCGTGGTCTTCAAATCAATCCGAACGATTGATTTTCCGGCATTGACCTGTTTATAAAAAGGAGACACACCATCCGAATCAACGAAAATAAATCTTCGCATGGGATCTCCCGCCGGCGGCTCGACTTTCACGACTTTTGCGCCGAGATCGGCGAGGATCTGGGCCGCGAAGGGACCCGGAAGATATTGGCTGAGATCAAGGACTTTTATCCCGGAAAGGCATTGTAGATCAGACTTCATTTTCTTCTCCTCTGTCAAAAAATGCAAAACAAGGTATCGGGCACCATCAGCGATTACTCTTTATAACAGACAGTTATAGTAAGCACACTTCATTTCCTCATTTGCGGTTATCCATATCTTTGCTGCGGAACAGGGCGAACTGCCCTGAAATACACTTGACATTTGTCGTATCTCTGAGCATTTTTTTGCTGAAAAACAAAATCAGCAGATCCACCTTCAGGAGGCCCTTATATGTCTGCCTATATAATACACCCCATTGTCGTCGGAACAAAAATATTCGATAAAGGAATGATGACCTATCAACATGATTACGGCATCCCTTACACCATTCCTATCTACAGTTGGTACCTTGAAGGTGGCGATAAAAAAATTCTGGTGGACACAGGTGAGATGCATCCTGTCCAATCCTCGGATCGCGAGCAGGCCATCGGCGGGAAGATCCATACATTCGAGGAAGGTCTGGCCAAGTTCAACCTCACCCCCACAGATATTGATATCGTCATCCATACTCACCTCCATGCCGATCACTGCGAAAACGACTATAAATGCAGCAAAGCTCGTTTTTATATTCACGAAAAAGAACTTTCCACCATCAAAAACCCACACCCTCTGGACTTCCGCTATGTAGAAGACTTTATCCTGGAAATCGAAGAAAACAACCAAATCGAAGTAGTCAAAAAAGACAGGGAAATACTGCCGGGAATATCTGTTATGCATACTCCGATTCACACTCCGGGTGGATTGACGGTCCTCGTGGATACACAGCATGGTAAGGCTGCCATTACCGGATTTTGTGTAATCAAAGAAAACTTTCAACCTCCGCCAAAAATCCGTGCCATGGAAATGGAGGTTATTCCACCAGGAACCAATATCGACAGCTATGAAGCTTATGATATCATGATCAAAGTTAGGGATATGGCCGATATTATCCTTCCTCTCCATGAACCCGGCTTTGCATGTATGGATACAATCAGCTGATAAGTACCCGGTCCTTTGCAATTCCTCTTCGGCGTATGTTGTTTTTTTAATGGCTACCGACGATGGCAAGTTACAATGTTTCTCAGCTGATTCAGGGAGAATCTCATTTCATTTTTTCCGAAGTGGAGAGGCCCTCCGATTGCATTGCCAGAACGGCAAAATATTGTAGGTTGTCTAACCCGGTCTTGATTTTACCGCCCCGGCTGAAAAGAGATTGTAAACTTAAGGTCTCTCTGCTAAAGTTGCCTCGAATTGGTTCGGATTTCTCATAATTTTTTTCCGCTTAGACTGTAAATTGTTTGATTTCAACATGTTATTATGAGACAAATGGATCAAACCTTTTTTCACCTTTACGGAAAGACACCTTCTGGTAAACGGAGCTTGCACATTCTGCATTGTTTAAGGTTGTTGGCATCAGTTCACTGTGACTACATCTCCTGCACCTTGCAACTGAAGTAGCTTCTAATCAGGAGAAATCCGTTTTGGTTATGGAGAATTTTTTCTGTTCTTTCCGAGTGTACGGTTTCGGATCGGCGCTGAACTCGTGCACATGGAAATACCTTAAACATGTTTCATTTCCAGAGTATTGCTTCTTAAGCACCGAGAGGGGTTTTTTGGGTAGACATGCCTCATCTAACTGTTAAGTGGAGATCAAAGAGATCTTTTTTTGAACTGCTTATTCTTTTCATTTTCTTGGCTCTTGCCATCCTATATGGAGTAAAATCCTGGCGGGGTTACTTTTTTGTCGGCCTTGCCGATCATTGGGACCCAAAGCTCATGGGAGAATGGATGGCCTGGAACGCTCACAATATACTCCAAGGACATTTTCTCGTTCCGAAATATAACGCAAATTTTTTCTATCCCCATTCCTACACTCTTGCCTTCAGCGAACTGCTCTGGCCTGAATCATTTCTCTATGCTCTATTCTACTCGGCAACGTCCAATCCGTTTTTCAGCTTCAACGCCACCATGCTGTCCTTCTGGGCTCTGTCGGGGGTACTTCTCTTCATCCTGTTGCGATCCCTTGACATCTGTCCCATTGTAAGCGCGCTTGGAAGTCTTATCTACTGCCTCATGCCCTTTAGGATGCCATATTATGTCGAATTCAATATGGTGTTGGTTTTCATCTTCCCGATGATGACATTTCTTTTGGTGCGCTGGCTAAAGGACCCGTCCTGGAAAAACGCTCTCTGGTTCTGTTTTGGCTACTTTCTTTCCGCAACCTCATGTCTGTATTACACCATAATGGCAATTATTATTATGGTCTTCATTTTCACGGCTTTTCTGGCAGCCGACAGAAGCCTGTGGCGCGATCGAAAATTTTATCTTTCAGGAATGCTCATTGCCGTTGGAGTTCTCGTAATCTCCGCCGTCTACCTTTACCCTTACGCTTTGCTCCGGATTCAGGGAGGCTACCAACGCTCGACGTCTGACTATTTGAAATACTTTGCTCAACCCATGCAATATCTGGACACAAGCAGCGCCGCACTGCTCAGGTGGATAAATATCCCGCGCCCCAGATTTACTGAAACATTTCTTTTTCCGGGAACCGTCCTAAGTCTGCTGGTTTTTGTTCTCCTCGTTTACAAGGCCATTCAATTCTGTAAAAATTACTCTTCGCTTACCAAACCCATCCGCTATATTTCAGGGGCAAAATTCCTGCTTTGGTTTCTGTTCTGGACATGCATTTTGATCCATGCCTACCAAGGCCCCGTGATCTGGCTAAAGCCCTTTGACCCCTTTCTCTACTACATTGCCTTTTCATTGATTCTGCTCTATCTTGCAGGCCTTTTTTTTCAGCAGGGCAAAAATCAGACGCCCCGTATTCTTTTAGCTGGACTGGCAACGGCGGCAGTTGTTTGTTTTTTTATCAGCTTCGGCCCTTTCATCAGCGTTGGCACCGATAATCATCGTCTCGTTCTTGCTCGAGGTCCTTTTTTGGATCTAGCCTCTTGGAACCCCTTGTTCAGTGCCGTGCGCAGTTTGACCCGGTTCTCCATCGTCATTCTGACCTATCTTACTGTTGCCGGCTGCTATGTCTTAAACAAACTTGCCCAGCGGAAGAAAAAGATACTGTGGGCCGTCCCGGTCTTAGCCGCAATCCTTGTTTATGAAGCACGGGTTATGCTGCATTACAAATTTGAGGACTGCACTCCATTGGCAAAATCTCAGGTGATCAAAGAAGCGCAAAATCTTCCAGGCAGGTATGTTCTTTTTGAACTCCCCATCGCCATACGCAAAGCAGAAGCCGATATAGTTTTGACGACCATAGGTAAATTCCCACTGATCGTCGACGGTTGGTCCGGATTTAGTCCCGACTATTACGAGCGTCTCTTTTCTTACGAAGAAGGGACATGGAATGTGCAAAAAATCTTTCCCTGGGTTGCAGAAATATGGCCTCCCTGTTACCTCATTATTGATCGATCATGGGTCGGATTATTGGAAATGGGCTGGAAAAAACCGTTCCCGTGGAAAGAACTTGAAACATCCTGGGAGCTTATGGATCAAGACAAGCGCTTTGCTCTTTACCGACAAAAAAACATCACAACAACATCGAATCGGATAACCAGAAGAGTACGAACCGACATACTCAAAGCGCATCCTCTGCTTTGTTTCAGAGCCCATACGACGGAGGGAATTCCCGCCACCATAACGGTGACGCTGAACCATAAAGCCATAGGGAGCCATATCTCTCTTTCTGAAGCGTGGAAAGATTACACGATAACACTTCCGAGGTCAGCCATGGGAAATATTAAAGGGGAAGAGATAGGCATAAACCTCGTCACTTCTATGCATTCTCCCCGCCAATGGGAAGTAAAGGATATTGATTTTCGAGCTTCGAGATAAGGATGCCCCTGTGGCATCGAGTTTCGTAACAACTTATAAATTTTTCAAAACACTTACATACTTATGCGTTTATCTCTCACACCGTATCTCCAGATAGCCCGTTTTGATCACTGGTTTAAAAATATTTTTATGCTTCCAGGCGTCGTGGTGGCCCTTTATGCCCAGCAGGATCTGCTGTCATGGCAGGTTGGTTTGCGCATTCTTCTGGCTTTATTGGCGACCGGTATCATTGCATCAAGCAACTATATCCTCAACGAATTGCTCGATGCGAAATATGACGCCCTTCATCCTGTAAAAAAATCACGCCCCATCCCTTCAGGACTTGTATACAAACCCATAGCGTTCGTTCAATGGATTCTTTTTGCCATTGCCGGATTGGGTTGCGCAGCTTATCTTGGGCGGAATTTTTTTTATGTCGGCCTTTCCCTTTGGATCATGGGATGCATCTATAACATCCCTCCTGTTCGCAGCAAGGATAAACCCTATTTTGATGTCCTAAGCGAATCCGTCAACAACCCCATCCGTCTGATGCTCGGCTGGTATGCGACCGGTATTACCATCCTGCCACCGGTTTCCCTGTTGCTCGCCTATTGGATGGTGGGGGCCTTTTTCATGGCCATCAAACGCCTTGCCGAGTTTCGGATGATCGCAAGCCCCACGGTGAGTGCCAGCTACAGACGATCATTCGCCTATTACAATGAAGAAAGACTCTTGAAGAGCATCATCTATTACGCCACCGCCTTTGGTTTGTTTTTCGGTATCTTTCTCATTCGCTATCGCATGGAACTTATCCTTTCTATTCCGCTCATCGCCGGATTCATGACCTGGTACATCCATCTCGGCTTTTTAGACAACAGTCCTGCCCAGTACCCAGAGCGCCTCTACAAAGAAAGAGGATTCGTTATCTATTGTCTTCTTTGCAGCAGTGTGCTGCTACTCCTTCTTTTTCTTCCAATTCCTCTTCTTTATCAAGTATTCCAAGCTTCTTTCTCACCTTGATCCCAAAAAACCGCTTTACCGGCATACCATGAATATTGCTTTTTTCGACTTCGACGGAACGCTGAGCACCAAGGACAGCTATCTTTTATTTACCCGGTATCTCGGGCCAAAAAAATTTGTCCTGGGATGCGTGATGCTGTCACCTCGTATCGTTGGTTATCTTGCGGGAGTCCACCCTAATCACGCTCTGAAAGAGGATTTTCTAAGATTTTTTTATAGAAACAAGACAGTGGACGAGTTGGAGACATTAGCAGGTCGGTTCTGCAGCAAGATCATTCCCGCCATCCTGCGTCCTGGTGCCATGGAACGGATACGATGGCATCAGAATCGCGGCGATGCGATAGTTGTGGTCTCTGCCTGTCCCCGTCTTATACTGGAACCCTGGTGCCGCCGGATCAATGCCGATATCATCGCCACAGAACTTGAAGTCGATGCCCAAGCAAAAGTTACAGGGAAAATCGACGGCAAAAACTGCTGGGGAGAGGAAAAGGTCAGAAGGATTCGTTCTCAATATAACTTGGAAACGTACCACGAGGTATTTGCCTATGGTGACTCAAAGGGGGATCTGCCGATGTTGGAATTAGCCGACAGAGATAAACGACATTTTAAACCATTCAGGGAACCTGCCATTGGGTAAAATTTCACGTTTGGACGGGGTCATATCCTTCATCAATGCCCTTTTTGCTCCGAATGCAGAAGACGTTCTATATCCCTTGCATCCAGAGTTTCTTTTTTTATCAATTCCCCAGCGAGCAAATCGAGTTGTTCCCGATTTTCCTGCAAAATTTTACGCGCTTTTTCTTCACACTCTTGTAAGATGCGTTTGATTTCTGCATCAATCAGTTGAGCCGTCGCCTCACTGTAGTCTTTTTCCTCCGTTAATTCTCTCCCCAAAAACGGATGCGGCTCCCCTTTTTTGAAAACAACCGGACCGATCTTCTCACTCATACCCCATTGACATACCATGCGTCTTGCAAGTCGGGTGGCCTGCTTCAAATCATCTCCCGCCCCGGATGTTATATCGCCGAAAACTTCCTGCTCTGCCGCACGCCCGCCGATCATGACGGCAATTCGATCCAACAGATATTTCTTACCGAGGTTATGTCGATCCTCAACAGGCAATTGTTCCGTTGCTCCCAGGGAGCGTCCCCTTGGGATAATGGTTACTTTGCTCAGCGGATCGGCGCCCGGCAGCATCAACGCGATCAATGTATGACCGGCTTCATGATAGGCCACCATTTTTTTTTCTTCCTCCGCAAGCCGATCCTCTCGTTTCACCCCCATTATTATTTTATCGCGGCTTTCATTGAAATCCTCCATCTCTACCAATTTTTTCCTTTTTCTGGCTGCTAAAAGTGCTGCTTCATTGATCAGATTCTTCAGATCAGCTCCGGAAAATCCCACAGTCGCCCCGGCTAAACGATCGAGGTCAACCTCTTCCGACAGTGAGACCTTCTTAGCATGCACCGTGAGAATTTCTTTACGGGCCTGTCTTTGCGGCATATCCAAAGTAATCTGCCTATCAAAACGCCCTGGCCGAACAAGTGCAGGATCCAACACATCCGGACGGTTGGTAGCCGCCAAAACTATAACCGATTGCCGAGGACTGAATCCATCAATCTCGGACAGAATCTGGTTCAACGTTTGCTCACGTTCATCATGTCCTCCGCCTATGCCCGTTCCTCTGACTCTACCGATGGAGTCCAGCTCATCGATAAAAATCAGAGACGGTGCTGTTTTTTTTGCAACCTGAAACATATTCCGCACCCGCGATGCTCCGACCCCGACGAACATTTCGATAAATTCCGACCCGCTGATGGAATAAAATGGTACGCCGGCCTCACCGGCCATGGCTCGTGCCATCAACGTTTTACCGGTTCCCGGAGGGCCGGCCAACAGGACACCTTTCGGCAACTCGGCACCGAGAACCTGGAATACTGCCGGATCTTTGAGGTATTCGACCATCTCCGTCAATTCGTTCTTGGCATTTTCCAATCCTGCCACATCATCAAATTTCACCTGAACCTCTTCAGGCATCACTTTCCTGGCTTTGGATTTACCGAATCCAAACGGACCGTCGGATGCCCCCATCTGACGCTGCATTTTTTTATTGAGATACACGAAAAACCCGATGATCAAGACCCAAGGCAAAAATGAAATCAAAATTGTCGTGAACCATGATTTTCCACTGGCCTTGGCCCGTATGGTGACATCGTGTTGTTCAAGGAGCTCGAGAAGGTGCGGGTCTCCTATGGATGGAACTACTGTTTCAAAATATTGTGGCGTTTGTTGTCCCAGCCTCTTTGATTTCCCTACCTTTTCATTTTGTTTTTCCACATATTTCCCTCGAATATTTTGACCGCTAATCTCGATGTCGGCGACTTTATCCTTGTTGATTTGCATTTTAAAAACCGAATAGGGGATGTGGTCCACTCTCTTTGCCGAGCTAAAATACATATATCCATAGGAGATGAGAATCCAGATTACAAAAAACAGAAGGAACCTGCTCCACAAGGGAAACTTTTCAGGGAATGATTTGGGCGGACTCGGAAATTGTGACATGAGTAACTCTTTTTACGATGGAAGGATTCGATGGCGAAAAACCGTATCCTAACCGAATTTCAAGACGTACTCTTTGCTATTGAAATGGATCTTTATAAATAAACTGGTAGACAGTATGTTCTGTCATGGCAATAGTGAAAAAAATGAATTCCAGCCGTTGCTTGTGCTTTTACCTATTTCTCATCGGCAGTCAAGTCGGCAAAATTGCACCAATTTTTTACGCCTTTGCCGGAAACCATCTCAATGCCACAATTCATGTTTTTAAAGACGTGTGACATTATCGATAAAATCACTCAAGGCTCAGATATTAAAAAATATCTTTAAGCTATCTCAAAAAGTTGCCTTTTATTTTTCTAGTTTTTTGCCATCAGGCGATGATTTTCCGGGTTTGGGGGGTTCTTTTTCAGGTTGCTCCAACTGTTGGATGAGATGACCAGGAAGACTGATCGTTCTAAGGAGAATATCAAAGGGTGTTTTTACAATCTCTTTGTACACCGAGGTGCTTACAGCCGGATCGTCAAGTTTTCCCTCAACATTCAACGTCACGGTCGGCTGTTTGGTGTCTCCCACCAGGAGATAACCCAGCAACGGAATTTTGCTGATGTATTTTTTGGTCTTGCTGATGAGGTCGATGTTCATGTTGATGGAATTCTTAACCAGATTAATCTGCCCGGTTCCGGTCATGTCAAGTGCATTTGATTCGATGGCAAACGCCGTGACGTCAATGGCATGATTGTCATAAGAAAAACCCGCATAGAGTCGACGAAACGGCATACCTTGCAGACTGTATCCCGGCAGGGAAAAGGTTATCAGATCGGGAACCGTACTTATGAACGCCATGATATTATTAAGAATTACTCCATTCTTCATCACACTGTTCTCAATTTTCATCACTCCCTTGAATTTCGTCAGCAACCCACTGACATAAAAAGAAAGCTTCCCGCCGATGAACTGGGAATCTTTAAGTATCCCATCTAGAAATTTCTCGCCGAAATCCTGCCCTAGGAGTGTGAAGTTGACATTATTCATCTCAAGCTCCGCCTTTCCCTTGCCGTATTGCAACTGTCCTGTCAGCTTCCCGCCCTCTGAATGTATCTGTATCCTATCCGCCGGAGCGCTTTGATCATGATTGAGGTAAAGAGCGGTTTTATCGGCCAGCAGGTCAAAGTCGGGAATATCATCGTCGGAATTCTCATTATCCTTACCGAGATGATCCTCCAGATAAGAACGAAGTGCGGAAAAATTGTATCCGATACCGGTTGATGAAACTTGCATCCGATCAGCGTAATGGAGATGGAGTTCGTCGTTTATGTTAGCGTCCAGAACACCGGCATCATACTGACCTTTGATATCGTACACATTCACAGGTAAATTGTTTTTTACCAGGAAATCATACGGATATGTAATAGTTCCGGAAAACATAAGAGGGCCTGAGCCCGACTGCCAGAAATCGGCAGATCCTTGATTCAGATTGTACCTTTGAAGAAAATCAGATCGATCATACAGCTTTCCCAATGCTTCGACATGAACGGCCCACCCTGCATCCGGTTTTCTTTGGTAGGAAATACCTAAATCGGGAATTGTCGCTGAAATGGTTCCATCCCTTACCGCCAATACCGCAGGAATATTCTTTCCTGAAAAATCCGGTGCATTTTTCCCCAAATTGTCTATCGCCAACTGATCAAAAAGAAAAGCCCCCTTCCCTGCTGCAATATCAAAAGTACCGTGCAACGAGGCAGTCAGAAAATCCTCCAAATGCAATCCTATCTGGGAAAAACTGAGTTTTTGTCGAGCATAATTGAGTTTAATCGGATCTATCAGTATTTTTTTTCCCTTAATCTGCCAGCTCGATCTTTTATCCGAGGAAATCTCAAAATCAGAAATTTTATCCAGATTGAGCAGCAACCTCGGCTGATCAAGTTTTACATCACCGGAATCCAACTTTTGAATATCGGCCACTAAATGAAATGTCGGTTTTTTAAGATCAAAATCACCTGATAATAAAATGCGGGCGTACGGTTTGAAATCAATCGGTATTTCGTGTAGTGTTCCCGAAAGATCCGTAGTCTTGACAGAGGTCGAGAAGCCTTCCATTTCAATCGGCAAGGTCCCTATCTTCCAATGAGATTTCGAGACGGTCAACGTCTCATTCTCTCCATCCCTGTGATACTGCAGAAAAACCTTTTTATTCGACACATCAAGAGACAGTTTTTTATTTTGGAACGGCACATCGAATTTATCGAGGACTATTTTTAGATCAGACTTATCGGTGAGCACATCGATTTTACCATCAACCTTCAGCCGTGCGAAATCCTGGTACTCGATATTCAACTCTTTTATGGTTACGTCGTCGTCATTGAGCAAAACGGTTGAATCCGTGATGGTATAGACTTTATTATCGTAGGCAAAAGAACCTGACATTACCCTGAAATTTCCCTCGGCCCCCACTTTCAGATTCACAAGATCGATGGTAAGTGTCAGATCCGCATCCGTTAAGCCTTCAGTCTGTTTAAACGGTAAATGAATCTGATAAAAATCCAATAGATTGAGAATTTCATTCCCCAAGGTGGCATTTGTCCTGATAAAAGCAGTAAGAATCGGATCGTCGGTATTGAAATCGATATCCAACCAACTCCGGCCTGCATCTACACCTGCATAGAAGGTCTGATGGGGAAAAATCTTCAATACTCCGTTTTCAAATATGACATTCACGAAATGAGCCTTGATTGGAGGCAGTTTAGGCTCAAAACTGTATTCGCAATTCTGAACGGTGGCTCGCCCATACAATGAATCCAGGACCTTTTCAGGCGCTGCAAATGGAATGGTTCCCTTTATCGTATCAAGGGTAAACGAAGCACCTTTCAAAGAGTCGGTTATCCACGGCTCAACATCGGACCCGAGTGCAAAAAGTTCCACTACCGGTCTAATATCTTTTATGGCCTCGGCGCCTTTGCCATCGAAAGTCAATTTAAAACGATCTCCTTGAAGGTGAAGCTGCAAAGGTAATGTATCGGCCAGCTTCATCTTAAGATCACCTGTGAATTTTGTTCGAGAGACATCCATCATCACCCGTCCGCTACCTTGACTTCGATAAGAGAATGTTTGGAACTGATCAATATCGAAGGTTAGGCGTGGTCCGGAAACAGCGAAATTCGTTTTCAATGAAAAAGCAGGATTCTTTACCGTCAAAACGCCGGTACCGTCGCTTTTATAAACAAAGCCCGCCAGGGTTTCATCAAATGTAATTTCTTTGATGGTAATCGAATCAAAACACTTCAGTGCAAGGTCGATGTATGTCATTGCCCTTTGTATTCTTGAGAAATCATATGTTCTTCCCTGGGCTTTTGAGTCGGAAACAAAATGAATATCCCCTACTGTCATGGAGAGTTTTTTCTGCAGACGAAGATGAAAATGGGAAACGGCGATCTCTCCAAGCCTGTATTCACCTATACTGATGCCTCTTTTTAGAGCAAAGAAAAGGCAGGCCGCTCCGATCACGCAGACAAGAACCACAAAGAAGCAGATCTTGCTCAATCTGGAAATAAACATTTTCATCTATTTTCCTACCATCACGAATCCATTTATAGCTGACAATTCAAGAAGAGATATTCTATATATAAATAGAATTTATAAAATGACTACTTAAAAAATTTGGGCGTCATGACGCCACGACTACAAGGAGACCAAAAGCACAACCGGCATAATTATCTATTATCCAAAGATTTATATAAAAGACCCTCAATATTTCCCGCTTCCACGGACCGTCATGAATTTAAGCTGATAATTATTACTTGAGTGTATCTTCATTATTAATCATCATTATTTTTTTCTTCTTGATTGACTTGTCGATATTATTTCAATATAAAAAAAACTGATTTGGCGGCCTGGGGTGGAAATATTGGGCCCTCATTTCAAAGAGATCGGTACTGATCAATTTAGCGACGAAATTCTTTAAAAGCAATAACACTTAAGGGAGAGAATTTTTTATGACGGTCAAGATCTTAATCAAAAGAACTGTTACGAATAAAAATATAATTGAACTGACGGTCCTTTTAAAGAAACTTCGAAGCCTGACCTTAAACCAACCTGGCTATATCACAGGAGAAACTTTAAAGAGAATCGACAAAACCGATGAATGTTTGGTGGTCAGCACCTGGCGCTCCGTAGAAGATTGGAAAGCATGGGTCTCCAACCCGAAACGGATCGCAATCCAAACGGAAATCGAGACGTTACTAGGTGACAAAACCGAGTATGCCATATACGAAGCATAACGGTTTTAATCAAACAGAATAAGTATTAGTTATTTTAGAACCTTACAATCTGTTTTTTCAAGAAAACCGATTGTCTAATGGTTCTTAACCAGTTCGGCTGGGTTTGTATATTAGTTATCCCGGGGTTTCTCCCCAGTTCGAGGAGTTTCATCTGGGTTATGTCGTCACGAGATTCTAATAATAAATCGTTTGGTACATATGTAAATTAGGAAGCTGTATGAATTTTCCAGGGTGTTGCCGTGTCTGCGCATATCTTCGTTCGCCCGGCCCACCCCGTATTTCAAACATTAGCGAGGCAGAAAATGATTTTAGAAGGTGTAAAACTCATGTTGGTGGGCATGGGTACGGTTTTTTGCTTTCTCTGGCTTACTGTCCTGTGCATCCAATTGGTTTCCAAATTAACCCGGAAGCAAACAGCCAGAGAATTGGAACTTCTCGAACAAGAGAGAAAAAAAATCGCCATGGCCCGAAAAGCCAAAAGAGCTAATGCCCGATCCTCCACAAGCTCCCCCCCTCCTTCAAACGATCATGAAAACGATATAGCCGCTATAGCTGCGGCCATTGCGGCATTTGAGGCAGAAAAACTGAGAAGCTGCTGATTCTGCCTTTGGTAATACATACATAAACTGTCACTTTGCCCTCCATACATGTGAAGGGCAAAATTCAAACCGAGGAGAAGAACTGTGGGGAAAAAAGTTATCAAATTTTTGGATACGTCCTTCAGAGATGGGTTTCAATCGGTCTTCGGTGCCAGGGTGCTTTCCGATGACTTTATGCCTGCACTCAAAGCAACCGTTGATGCAGGAATCACGCACATAGAGGCCGGCGGTGGGGCCAGATTTCAAAGTCTGTTCTTCTATTGCGGCGAGTCTGCCTTTGACATGATGGACCGGTTTCGTGCCGAGGTGGGACCGAACGCCGACCTCCAGACCTTGGCCCGAGGGATCAACGTTGTCGCACTCAACCAGTGCCCACGGGATATCATCGACCTTCACGCGAAAATGTTCAAAAAGCATGGAATGACAACCATCCGGAACTTCGATGCTTTAAATGATGTACGAAATCTTGAGTACTCGGGAGAACGCATCGCTCATCACGGACTCAACCACCAGGTGGTTGTTTCGATGATGGATTTGCCCCCGGGATGCACGGGAGCACATACCGCCGAATTTTATATTGACCGCCTGAAACAAATCCTGGCAGCAAATATTCCTTTTCATTCTATTTGCTTCAAAGATGCCTCTGGCACAGCCAATCCCCGAAAGGTATACGAAACCTTCAAAGCCGCCAGGAAAGTCGTGCCCGAAGACACAATCCTCTGGTTCCATACCCATGATACGGCAGGGCTTGCCATCTCGCAGAATCTTGCCGCCGTAGAAGGCGGAGCAACAGGCATCGATCTGGCCAAAAGCCCGGTCAGCGGAGGAACCTGCCAGGCGGACATTTTGTCCATGATGCATGCACTTAAAGGCTCTGATTATACGCTTGATCTTGATTATGAAAAGGTGCTCGCAGCTTCCGAATCGTTCGAGAAGGCAATGAAGGACTATTTTTTCCCGCCGGAAGCCAAAATGGTCTCTCCGACAGTCACCTTGTCGCCTATGCCGGGAGGGGCGCTCACCGCCAACACGATGATGATGCGGGACACCGGGACATTGCACCTTTACGCCGACGTCATCAAGGAAATGTCGGAGGTCGTAGCCAGAGGCGGATTCGGCACGTCCGTGACTCCCGTCTCCCAATTCTACTTCCAGCAGGCCTACCTCAATGTCACCCAGGGCAAGTGGAAGAAAATCAATCCGAATTACGGCAATATGGTGCTGGGCTATTTCGGTAAAACCCCGGCTCCGCCGGATCCGGAAATCATCAAACTAGCCTCAGAACAACTGAATAAACCGATTTTCACCGACAACCCCCTCGACATACTGGAGCCGGGTATTCCCAAGGCTACCAAAATCCTGGAGGACAATAATCTGCCGGTTAACGACGAAAATATTTTCATCATTGCCAGCTGTGAGCAAAAAGGTCTGGATTTTCTTTTGGGCAACGCCAAGGTCAATATACGAAAGACAACCGACCAAAAACCGGAAATGGAAAAGAAAAAAGCCGCTTCGAAAGCTGCAGCCGCTCCTCCGAGTGGGCCGAGAAACTATTCCATTATGGTCAACAACAGACCGTACAATGTTGTTGTGGCCGAAGGCAATGCAGCCTTCCAAGCCGTTCCCGCAGGACAGGCACCCTCCATTCAGGAATCGGCCGACAGCGAGGACGGTACTGAAATCGACGCACCAACGCCGGGAAATATCGTAAAAGTTTTGGTTGAGGTCGGCGATGAGGTGGAGAAGGATCATCCATTGGTGATCATGGAAGCAATGAAAATGGAATCTGAGGTCAAATCGCCGGTAGCAGGCAAGGTCGTCGCCGTTCATGTTGCAGCAGGAGATACCGTTCAGGCCTCCGAACCTTTGGTGACCATCGGCTGAAATCGCACCGCAGGATAACCCTGCAGTGGTACTGTTTGCTTTTGTTCATACCAGGAACATGCTATGAAAATAAAAATTCTCGTGCTCACAATTCTGAGCCTTTTTTCCCTTTCCGTTACTTCCGGATACGCCGGAGATTCAACGGTAAAGGATACAAAAATCGAGATCAAATCCCCCGCCGATGCCAAGGTAATTCGAGTGGACGTCGAGCCGGGAAGCTATATTTTCAGCGGTGATCAGATTGCAACCCTGAAAAAAGATGACGGAACGGTGATTGTCCTCCGGGCCGGCACGTCCGGCAGGATACTTTCCGTCAACGCCGAATCATACAAAAAGATAAAAGAAGGTGACGTTATCGGCACCCTGGAATCATCGGCCATCGTCGCGGATCAGCCAGCCACCGGAGTCGGAGAGAAACTTCCGGCCATCGGTAAGCTGTTTGCAAATCTATACCAAACGACAGGTATCTACGATATATTCAGAAACCAATTTACCAAAGATTGGACCGTCGGTTTCGGTAGGGTTCTGATGATTGTAGTCGGGCTTGTCGTACTCTACCTCGGCATCTTCAAGGGATTCGAACCGCTGCTGCTGATCCCCATCGGCTACGGCGCCATTCTGTCCAATATTCCACTGGCCGGCATCTCCGAACCTGGCGGAATTCTAAGTTATGTTTATGCAGTGGGTATCAATACCGGAGTCTTCCCGTTGTTGATCTTCATGGGGGTCGGCGCCCTGACGGATTTCGGTCCGATGATCGCAAATCCCACAACCATTCTTTTAGGAGCTGCCGCTCAGCTTGGTATTTTTGCAACTCTTCTGGGAGCGCTGTTCCTGTCTCAACACGTACCGGGCATCAATTTTTCACTTCGGGATGCGGCATCCATCGGCATTATCGGCGGTGCCGACGGACCCACCGCGATCTTTTTATCCAGCCGCCTGTCACCACGGCTTTTGGGATCCATCGCCATCGCCGCCTATTCGTATATGGCACTGGTTCCGATCATTCAGCCGCCAATAATGAAATGGTTGACCAGCAAGGAAGAGCGAGAAATCAAAATGGTTCAACTCCGGCATGTCTCAAAAATCGAAAAGATTATCCTGCCGATTATGGTCCTTGGACTCTGTGCGCTTTTATTGCCCTCGGCCGCCCCGTTGATCGGTATGTTCATGCTCGGCAATCTCGCTAAAGAGTGCGGCGTAGTGGAGAGGCTCTCCGATACAATGAAAAATTCTCTGATGTATATCGTCATCATTTTCTTAGGCCTTGCCGTAGGCAGCAAACTCTCTGCAGACAAGTTCTTAAACATTGAAACCATAGGCATTCTGCTGCTTGGAATGATTGCATTCGGTATCGGAACGGCTGGCGGAGTTTTGCTGGCCAAGCTTTTGAACAAGGTGATGAAAAACCCGATTAATCCCCTGATAGGCGCAGCGGGTGTGTCTGCTGTTCCCATGTCGGCTCGAGTAGTCAACAAAGTCGGTCTTGAGGCCAACCCGCAAAACCATCTGATCATGCATGCCATGGGCCCTAATGTCGCAGGCGTCATAGGTTCGGCGGTTGCTGCCGGCGTTTTATTGGCGCTTCTTTAATCGTCCTCCCTGTTTCAGCGCGGTGCTGAAACAGGAAAGCCGTATCCTCAACCGAGGGTGCGGCTTTTTTTGTTCAGGCAACCGTTTTCTTGACGATGTCCTTATCGAAATAGTTGATTGCCATACCAGCATCGACGACCAAGGTCTGAGCGGTAATCCCCGAAGAGCGCTCAGAGAGCAGAAAAACCGCGGCATCTGCGGCCTCTTGGGTAGTCAGAGATTTTTTCCTCAGAGTAACTTTTTCGGCAAAAAGATAGCTGTCCACATAACCTGGAATTCCGGCCGAGGCCGAGGTTTTGAGCAGCCCAGGGGCGACAGCGTTGAAACGGATTGAGGAAAATTCAGAAAAGCTTTTGGCCAAAAAACACAGAGACGAATCCAAGGCTGCCTTGATGGGAGCCATGTACCCGTAATTTTCGGCCGCCATCCGGGTTGTGGAGATCGAAATCGTCACCACGGAACCGTCGGCGGCAATCAGATCTTTGAATTGATTGGCGATGGAGATAAGAGAAAAACACGAGATATTGACGGCCTGGAGAAAATCTGCACGCCCGGTCTCGTGGAAGGGCTTAAAGCCATCGGTATAGTTTGCATAGGCGATGGAATGAACAATACCGTCGACTCTTCCGCCCTTCTCTTCCCCCAAAAGGTCTGCGATTTGATTCCGGACCCTGATGATGTTTGCTTCTTCCTCCACATCACAGATAAAAACAGGAGCGCCGGGAAAAATCTTGCGGACGGTCTTCCCCCTTTCTTCGGAACGAACGACGTGAATGACATCCGCTCCTTCGGCGATCAAGGTCTTGGCAATTGTGCAGGCAACAGATTTTTTGTTGGCCATACCGAAGACAATAAACCGTTTTTTTTCTAGGTTCAAAAAACTCATGGCGCCTTGTAGGTGAGATTGGGTGATTTTATGGTAACATACGGCCTGCAGGATACACCAGGTGAAGAATTGACACAAGAAACAATGGCATTTAGAATACAGCGGAAAAGAAACGCCGTCCGTCTCCTGGAAAAGGATACAGGTAACTCAATAAATTAATACGACAAATTTAAATAATGCAAAAATATATTATTGGAATCGACACCGGAGGAACCTACACGGATGCGGTTCTGATGGATGAAGTCAGCGGTCAAATACGTAAAAGCGTAAAAGAGCCGACAACCCATAACCGCCTTTCAGTAGGTACGGCCAATGCGCTGAAATCCCTTTTTGCCAGGACCGATATCAATCCGAAACAGATCACCTCCGTTTCCGTCTCATCGACTCTTGCAACAAACAGCGTCGTCGAAAATAAAGGGGCGAGGGTTGCTCTCCTGGTCATCGGCTACGTCAAACATTTCAAACTTCCGGTGAAGGCGGTTGTCTATATTAAAGGTGGGCATACCATACAAGGTGTAGAGGAAGAGCCGCTGGATATCGAATATCTGGTTGATATTATCGGCGGATTGAAAAACGAAGTAGATGCTTACGGCGTCTGCGCCGCCATGTCCATTGAAAATCCCGCTCATGAACTGGTGGCGGAAAAGGCGATTTCCCTCATCGACCCCAAACCGGTTTTCTGTTCGCACAGGATCAGCAGGATGGCAGGTATGCAGGAACGCGCCGCCACCGCGGCACTCCATGCCAAGCTCATGCCGATAATGCAGGAGTATGTGGTTGGCATCGAGGAGGCCATGGCCGACTTGAGTCTTCGTTGCCCCATGACAGTCGTTGGCGGCAACGGAAGTGTCGTAGCCTCCGCCGATGCCGTCGAGCAGGCCGGCGTTACGGTTGCCAGCGGGCCCGCCTGCACCGCTTTCTTCGGCTCCTTATACGCTAAAACCGACAGTTTGGTCATTGATGTTGGAGGAACAACAACCGATATCGCCATGATTGAAAACGGCGAGCCTCTGCTCTCCCGCGACGGCTGTACCATAGGCGACTGGAAAACCCATATTGAAGCAGTGGATATGCATACCGGTGGAATAGGCGGAGACAGTCTGGTCTTCATTGCCTCCGATCAAAGCTTGAGCATTGGCCCGAACAGGGTTTTCCCCCTTGCCATGGGACAAGAATTTCCCGACCCTTCACGGTGGATCGGAGCCGCCGCCAAATCCCGTTGTATCCGCCTGCTTTCTCAATTGCCAGCTGCTGGTGATCTTTTGACCCTGCAGTCGATACTCGGACAGGGTCCCGTCACCTTGGACAAACTAGGACAGATTAGCGGCCTCAGCGGGATCCCTTTGGAAACCCTGTTGGAGCATCTTTCAAGAAGGCAGATGATTGTCGAAACAGGCTTTACCCCCACTGATGCGCTCCACGTTCTTGGTAAAATCGAAATGGGAGACAGAAACAGATCCGTGGCCGGAGCGACAATCCTTGGGAAATTGCTTGGCCGGAATGCGGAAGAATTCAGTCAGATGGTGATCACCAAAACGGAGGAAATGATAGAAAATCTGGTTTTGGAATACATCTTTAACCGCTACTGGGGAAAGACACTGACAAATTTTATCTCGACCCGGAACAGTCATCCGGTCCTCCGGGTGAACTTTTCGCTTAAGGTACCGATAATAGGAATTGGTGCCGCTTCCCGGTTTTTTCTTCCAAAAGTTGCCGAACGCCTCTCCACCACTGTCACATTTCCGGATAATTATGAAGTGGGAAACGCCATCGGTGCAGCGATGATCTACAAAAAAGCAATGCCCTGTACCGGTGCTCGAGGCAAAGAGGAGATGGCGTCTTGAAAAAAAACAAGCCGGAAAATGTGGCAAAAATACCCTGCGGGGTCTGCGAAGGCTCAGGACAGATTTGCTCATTCAAAGGGGTCAGCAGATTTGCATTGACCTGGGAAGATTGCCCTGTCTGTGGCGGAATGGGATTCACATTACCTGAACATGACAAAGACGAACAAGAAGAAGGCGCCAAGAAGGACAAGGGAGAACAATGAAGAGCATGAAAGAAAGGATTCTACTGGCCATCTACAATGAGTTCGAGGCATGGTCCGATTCCATCGCTCGTGTCTGTGTCAAAGGATGTTCCACCTGCTGCAGTCAAAACGTCATGATATCAGCCTTTGAAGGAGAGCGGATACTTGACTTCATTCGAAAAAAAGGAGACGAACAATGGTGTGCCGGCAGGCTGCAGAGCAGCATCCCCACCGCTGCTCCTACACTGACCGCTAACGAATTTGCTGCAGCCTATCTGCAACAGCAGGAAGTTGAAGGGAAGCAGAATATTCCTACAGATTCCCGTTGCCCATTCCTGGAGAAGGATTGTTGCTCAATCTACCCTGTCCGTCCCTTTGCCTGCAGGTGTTTCCTGTCCGAAAAGCCCTGCAAAGCTGAAGGGACAGCCGTTCTCCCCGAACATTACCTTGCCGCCGCAACCGCCATGATGCAACTCATCGAGCATCTCGGCCAAAACGAATATTGGGGAAATATGGTTGATGTCCTTCTCGCTCTGTGCGATTTGATAAAATTTAAAGAGATATCCCGCTTTCTCCCGGACAACTCCGTAACAATAAAGGCTCGTCTCCGTACCAGAAAGGCTCAGGCATTGCCAGGCTTTTTATTTCTGGAAGCCGAATGGGAAAAGGCATCCCCCCTGTTGGAGAAAATTTTTTCTACCCGAATTGATGATAGAACTCTTCAGGACATCCTGAACGGAGAACGATAGCCCCTGTTTTCGATGTAAAAGAATCCGATTACAGGAAGCTTTACCTGGAATACGATTTCGCACCTACCCTTTTGTGCCGAATATATTCGATCAAGCCAGGCAAAAGCGATATGACAATGATCACCATCACCGTCAACGTGAAGTTATGCTTGATGAAGGGAATATTGCCGAAAAAGTAGCCGCCCAACAGAAATGAGGAAACCCACAACAGTGCGCCGACAACGCTGAAGCTGACGAATTTCAAGTAACTCATTTTCCCAAGTCCGGCAACAAAAGGAGCAAACGTTCTGACGATGGGGACAAAGCGGGCTATTATGACAGTCTTACCGCCATATTTCTCGTAATAGCTGTGGGTCTTGTCGAGATACTGTTTTTTCAGGAACCTGGCCTCTTCAGTAAACGGCAGTTTGCTGCCAAGCAATCTGCCGAACCAGTAATTGACCTGATCGCCAAGCAGAGGTGCAGCACATAAAATCACAAAAAGAACTTTGATTTGCAGAGAACTTCCCGCTGCCAGCGCCCCGGCCGCAAAGAGAAGAGAGTCCCCAGGCAGGAAAGGAGTGACCACCAGTCCTGTCTCACAAAATATGATCAGAAACAGAATAACGTAGGTCAACGTTCCGTATTGTTGAAAAATTTCGGCGAGGTGAACATCAAGGTGCAGCACGAAATTTATAAAATACATAAACAGATCAAAAGCGGTCTTGGATAGTTCCATATTGTCCACGTGAGAAAAAAAATGCCACTCCGAGGAAAGAGAGCAACCAGGGTGCTATAAAAGTGAAAATAAAACGCGTAGCAACCTATCATATCTCTCCGTCGTTTTCAATCTCTTAGTTCCACGCCCACAAACTTGCGTCCGTCCTGAAACGGCCGTTTCAGAGTTTAGAAAATCACCTTGCTACACGGCCTATCTTCCATTCACGAAAACATCATTTGACAAATAACAAACCGAAGAGCTAGAATTTCTGCTGTATCGTGCCGATTATTCGTCCATGTTCGGCTCTAAATAGAGTGATGGCCCCATATGCGTTTTCATCCACCGTACAGGAAAGACCATACCATCGGCAATTTCATTTTAGTACATAAGCGGTATTTTAGGAATCAGCAGGCATGTTTAAAATTTTACGAATACTCAACCACTATCCGTGTTCCCGAAAGAATCTCGTTCTTCTTATCGGTTTCGCCATCGCGATCCTGCTGCTATTGATCTTTTCGGTTGTTCACTATGAGCTTAAAAGTGCTGAACAAGTCCAAATCAAATATGCCGAATCAATCTCCGAAGACATCAACAGACATCTGGACAAAGATTACAGCGCCTCTTGCCGGGAACTTGCCCGGCAGAAGTATGTCATAACCGCCATCCGCGATGGAAGCGGTAGTAACGTTGAAAGGCTCACAAGGCTTTTAAACTCCTTGCGCGAGATCCTCGGAGCCTCCATCGTTTATATCATGGATGACCATGGGCTTGTCATCGCATCCTCCAGAACCCCGAGCGGCTCGACTCTTCTGGGACACAACTATAAATTTCGACCGTATTTTCTAAAGGCGATGAAAGGCGAGGATTATCGCTACGCAGCCTTAGGTGTTACGACAAACGACCGGGGAATCTACTTTAGCAGCCCCGTCAAAGATGCGGACAAGATTGTCGGCATCGCAGTCATAAAGGGAGGGGTGAAGGCGCTGGACCGCATCCTGGAAGAGAAAAAGACAGATGGACCACTTGCTCTTGTCTCCCGCGACGGCATTGTCTTTGCCTCTACCGAACCGAAGTGGCTTTATCATTCCGCCTTTCCGTTGCCGGCCGCCAGAGTCGAAGAAATTGCCGCCTCCAAACAGTTCGGAAACCGCCCCTTATCCCCTTTGCCGGTATTACTCAACGGCTACACAGCTACAATTAAAGGTACGGTTTATACAATTGCCAAAAAACCGATCGCATTGGATTCCTGGCAAATTATCAGCCTTCAGAAACGTAAATCGGTATTTTTAGCGGTTGTTTTGACAATTTTTTTCTACGCCTTGCCGCTTTACCTCTTTTTTTTGAAACTCAATCTCTTTCTGCAGGAAAACGCCCATCGCGAGGAGACCAAAAAACAAAATGAGAATTTGCTCCTGCTCAATGAAGAGATGAAAAAAGAGATCGCGAAGCATCACGAAGCACTTGAGCAGCTCACCATAGTCAGCGAGAAGGAGATTAAATACAGACTCCTGTTCGAATTGTCCAAAGATGCCATAGCCATTGCCTCCATCAATGGTCGCTTCATAGATGTCAATCAGGCATTTCTCAGCTTGATGGGCGGAACTCGTGAACAGATCATGGCCATGAACGCCAAAGAGTTCTGGGTGTCGTCCGACGACAGACGAGAGTGGGGAAGATTACTGAAAGAAAAAGGGTCTCTGATCGATTATAAGAGCAAACAACGGACCTTAAACGGTCAGGTCCTCGATATGACCCTGACGACGACGGCGACAGAAACACAAGACAATACCCTGGTTTTTCTTACTATAATCAGAGACATAACAGATAAAATAAAGGCCGAGAAGGAACTTATTGAAGCCAAGATCGTAGCAGAGCAGGCCAACCTCGCCAAAAGCGAATTTTTAGCCAACATGAGCCATGAGATCCGCACTCCGATGAACGGCATTATCGGTATGACCGAAATCCTTCTGGGGACAAACCTGGATGCAGAACAACGTAACTACCTGAATATGGTGAGTGTTTCTGCCAATCGCCTCCTGGACATCATCAATGATATTCTCGATTTTTCCAAAATTGAAGCCGGTCGGCTCACACTTGAGGAAATTGCCTTTTCACTTGCATCCAAACTCGACGAACTGTCCACCCTGATGACGGTAAAGGCTAAAGAAAACAATGTGATTCTTTCCGCCCAACTGTCCCCCGGCGTTCCCGAAATTTTGATTGGTGATCCAACCAGATTAATGCAGATACTGATTAATCTGGTAAACAACGCTCTGAAATTCACAAAGAACGGTTCGGTCTCCATTTTGATTTCCCTTGCAGACAAACATGAGCAGAACACGGTTTTGCTCCATTTCGCCATCAAAGATACGGGAGTCGGCGTCCCGCGCGACAAACAGAAAGCCATCTTCGATGCCTTCGCTCAGGCTGATTCCTCCACCACCCGTCAGTATGGGGGAACCGGACTCGGTTTATCGATTTCTTCACAGCTCTGCACGTTGATGGGAGGGGAAATCGGCATGGAAAGCGAGGTAGGAAAAGGTTCGACGTTCTGGTTCACCGCTCGTTTTCAGTTGCCCGAACCAGACTATGTCATGGACAGTACCGAACACGGGACTCTTTATGGTCGTACACTCACCCAGGAAGAAATATTCAAAGGCATGCACATCCTGCTTGCCGAGGATGATTTTATCAACAGGACCTTGGCAGTCACTCTTCTGAATCAGGTGGGCTTAAACGTCACCACCGTGGAAAACGGCCTGGAAGTTATCAAAGAGTTTGACACGAAAAAATATGACCTGATCCTGATGGACATGCAAATGCCGGAAATGGATGGGTACGAGGCAACGATAGCCATCAGGGAACGGGAACAAAAAAACGGGAATTCCCATATTCCGATCATTGCGATGACCGCCCATGCAATAAAAGGAGACAAGGAAAAATGTCTCCAGGCAGGAATGGACGACTATCTCACCAAACCGATTAGTGCAGCCGATCTCTATTCCGTCATAGAACGACAGCTGGTGTTCACCGTCCTGATCGCAGATACCGATCCTGAAGAGAGGAAGCTCATTGGCAGTCTCTTTTCCGACATCGGTTGGCAAGTCACAATCGCAGAAAATTGGAATCAGGTCATGTTTGAATGTAAAAAGTGTTTTTTCGATTATGTTCTTCTGGACGCGAACATACCCGGTATGGACTTTGACAAAATGCTCTCACTTGTTCGGGAACAAGTATCGGACGGAAGAAAACATTCGACAATTGTTGCCATTTTGGAGTCGCCCGAGATGCAGGCGGAAAAGGAACTTCAGACACACGGAATAGATCGTATCCTCTACAAGCCCTTGACAAAAAAGACCATCTCGTCTGAATTGAATCGTTTTTCTTTTCGAAAATCAAAAGAAACTCCACAAGGGTCAACCCATACCGCATCGTAGCTTATTTTTGTCAGGATTGACGGCCTTCTTTTTTTGCCGACACCGTAGGCATCTCTTGTTTCGAACACCACTTTTCTGTTTCAAAAACCATCGGCGATTGCTATAGTGCCGGTATGAAAACTTCAAACAATACCAAACGGACCAAATTCATTTTCGTCACAGGCGGGGTTCTTTCCTCTCTAGGAAAAGGACTTGCTTCCGCAGCCATCGGCGCCTTGCTTGAAAGCCGCGGACTTACGGTGACTTTCCAGAAACTCGATCCCTATATCAATGTCGATCCGGGAACGATGAATCCCTTCCAGCACGGTGAGGTCTACGTCACCGACGACGGAGCGGAAACCGATTTGGATATAGGACATTACGAGAGATATACCAACGCGGTGATGTCCCAGCAAAACAATTACACCTCCGGCCGAATCTACTATTCCGTCATTACCAAAGAAAGAAGAGGGGAATATCTCGGCGGAACCGTTCAGGTTATTCCACACATAACCGATGAGATCAAAGCGGCGGTTTTGCAGCTGGACGGCAGCGCCGACGTGGCCATCATCGAAATAGGAGGCACGGTTGGTGACATTGAGGGCCTGCCTTTCATAGAGGCTATCAGGCAATTAAGGGGAGACCTCGGCCGGGAATATTCCCTTTTCATTCATCTCACTCTCGTCCCCTACATCAAAGTCGCCGGTGAAGTGAAAACCAAACCGACCCAGCACTCAGTCCGTGAGTTACGTGCCGACGGTATCCAACCCGACATTTTAGTGTGTAGGACGGAAGTTCCCATTGAAGACAGCCTGAAAGCCAAGATTGCGCTTTTCTGCAACGTCCCAAAAGATGCCGTTATTACAGCCATTGATGTCGGCAGCATTTACGAAGTTCCCCTGCACCTCCACGAGGAAGGTCTTGATACGAAAATCCTCGAACTGTTAAACGTCTGGACAGGACAACCCAATATTCAACCTTGGAAGGACCTGGTCAAAACCATCAAAAATCCTAAGAATGACGTCACCATCGGCATCACCGGAAAATACATAGACCTGACCGAATCCTACAAAAGCCTGCACGAGGCTTTGATCCACGGTGGAATCGCAACCAAAACCAAAGTCAACCTCCGCTACATAAGTGCCGAAGATCTGGAATCCAACGACGCGGACGAACTTCTGGCCGGCTGTCACGGCATCCTGGTGCCGGGAGGCTTCGGCCGACGCGGTGCCGAAGGAAAGATAAACGCCATTACCTACGCCCGCAAAAACAAGATACCCTACTTCGGAATCTGCCTGGGAATGCAACTGGCAGTTATTGAGTTTTCTCGGAATATCGCAGGAATAGCAAGGGCAAACTCCACTGAACTGGATTTAACAACCCCGGATCCCGTCATCTATCTGATGAAAGAATGGTTCGACTATCGTTCCAACAAAATTCAAGTCCGCGACGAGACGTCCGATATGGGCGGAACTCTGCGTCTTGGAGCTTATCCGTGTATCCTAAAGGAAGGCACCAATGCATATGAGGCCTATCAAATACCGGAGATCTCCGAGAGGCATCGGCATCGCTATGAATTCAACAATGATTATAGGGATGTACTAGAACAGCACGGGCTGACTGTGTCTGGAACCTCTCCGGACAACAACCTGGTGGAGATTGTTGAGCTGTCAGATCATCCATGGTTCCTCGGTTGCCAGTTCCATCCTGAATTCAAATCCAAGCCGATGAAACCGCATCCCCTGTTCACCGCATTTATCAGCGCCGCAGTCAAAAAACGACAAGAAGGATAATGGTTACTCCCGTTGCAATTGACCATCCAGCCGGAAAAACAATTCTGGTCGGTGACGAACATCCACTCCTTTTAATCGGTGGTCCCTGTGTTCTGGAATCGGAGGATCTCGCCCGGCAGGTTGCGGAGACCATGCAGGAGATGTGCTCACGTCTCGGCTTGACTTATGTCTTCAAAGCCTCTTTCGACAAGGCAAACCGAACCTCCCTCGATTCGTACCGGGGGCCGGGGATGGAAAAAGGTCTGAGCATACTGCAAAAGATAAGAAACGAGCTCAAGGTACCGGTTCTTTCCGACATCCATGAGCCATCCCAAGCAGCATCCGCCGCGGAGGTCCTGGATATTTTGCAAATTCCCGCTTTCTTATGCCGGCAAACCGATTTGTTGGTGGCGGCCTCCCGAACCGGGAAGCCGATAAATCTGAAAAAAGGCCAGTTTGTCTCTCCGTGGGACATGAAAAATGCCGTCAACAAGATCAGAGCGGGGGGGAAAAGCCCGGTCATGTTGGTTGAGCGAGGAGCAAGTTTCGGCTACAACAATCTCGTAGTCGATATGCGGTCTTTGCCTGTCATGCGCTCTCACGACTGTCCGGTGATTTTCGATGCCACACATTCCGTGCAGCTTCCCGGAGGAGCCGGCGGCGCATCGGGCGGCTTGCGTGAATTTATCGCCCCCCTTACCCGTGCGGCGACGGCCGTGGGCATCGACGGTCTTTTTATGGAAATCCATCCGGACCCGGAGCACGCTCTCTGCGACGGCCCGAACTCCATGCCGTTGCATGATGTGGAGAATCTGCTGACAACGGTTCTTCGGATCAGAGCTGCCGTAAGGAATCCATTAGCTCAGGACCTGAAGTAAGAAGATGTCAGACATTTGCAAACCATCCTCACCGGGAGACTATCCCTCCGATTGCGAAGTAACGGAGGGGTATAGGACCATGGCCAGAAACCGCAATCAATCCGATGACCGGGATGCCCAGATGAAAACAGCCCTTGCCAAAGCATCCCCCATTCGTCTTCTACTTTTGGATGTGGACGGAGTGCTTACCGACGGCTCAATCTTCCTCTCTTACGATGGAAAGGAAAGCAAAGGTTTCAACACCCAAGACGGTTTCGGTCTCAGGCTTCTCAGAGAGGCAGGCATCGACAGCGGAGTGATCACAGCCCGCCGCTCAGAAGCCGTAGCGAAAAGAGCTCAAGATTTGAAAATGCGATACGTTTTCCAAGGTGTTGATAACAAACTGACAGCCTTTAAAGATATTCTCGACCAATCGGGTTACAAGCCCTTCGAAATTGCCTATATGGGCGATGACTGGCTCGATCTGGTTCTGCTGACAAGGGTGGGATTCGCAGCGGCGCCTGCCAATGCCGTGTCCGAAGTTCGAGACATTGTCCACTTTATCGCAAAAAAACAAGGGGGCTTCGGAGCAGTCCGCGAGGTCTGTGATGTGCTTTTGGAAGCCAAGGGCCTCAAACGGCAATTCCTGCAAAGTTATATGAGCCGATGATCAAGATCAACAGAAGAACATGTGTCTGGCTGATTCCTCTGATTCTTTTCATTACCTTTCCGATCTGGGAAATACCGGTGGCCGCTTTTCTTGCGCCACGTGGCGGATATGACCCCGAATTCGCCAACCGGAAAACCGACGAACATCATTTCATCATCGACAACGCGGATATCATCCAGAGCGAATACGGCAAGAAAACAGCGGATATACGAGCGGAAACCGCCCTTACGGGCAAAAAACCAAATGACTTTATTTTGCAAACAGTCGACGCCGATATTTTCGGCGACAATGGTGAAAAAACCAATATCACTGCGAGAAACGGTCTCTACAACACTGTCACAAAACGGCTGACCTTAACAGATGATGTCGTCGTTATCCGAAAAAGCGATGATTATAGACTCTATACAAATCTGCTCGAGTATTATGACGATACGAAAAAAGTCGTTTGCCCGGGAAAGACAAAAGTGATAGGGGACGGAGTGGAGATTAACGGCGGCAGTATGTCATATTATACCACAAACAAAACCTATAATGTCGGTGGTCGTGTTCATACGGTCATTCGAGGATTCGACCAGCCTTAATCACCTCGCCCTCATCCTTGTTGATCGTTTCTTGACAGTCGACTACCCGAAAGACGCCCTTATCGGCTCTCCAGCGGACATTGATATCCCAGAGCAATATACCGTAATCTCCTGTCTTTGCACGATGTGCAGCTGGCCGCGGGTCCATGGCAAGTGTTTCCTTTATCAACTCGAAGAGTTTACGACCTGTTTTCCCTTCATAGTATTGACAGAACTCTTCCGCCTCTTGGCAAAATACCACATTTGCAACCGGTTCGGGAGAAGGATTCGAATACCCGTTGGCTGCCTCCTCCAACTTGTCTGAGTACGGGATATACGGTTTGATGTCGACAACGGGTGTTTTATCGAGCAGATCGATTTCAGCCAGATCGAGAAAAAGGGTTTTTCTCTCTTTTTCGATTTTAACCAAACGGGCGACTGAAAGGCCCAGGTGGTTCGGACGATGAGGACTGCGGCTGGCAAAAACGCCTACCCTTTCACGTCCGCCAAGATATGGAGGCCGAACCGTTCTTTTCCACCCTTCCTCAAAAGTCTGATGAAATAGAAACTGCAGCCAGACATGGGAAAACACCTCCAACCCTTTAAACATCTCCGGGCGGTTGTACGGGGCAAGCATCTCCAATCGGGCGACAGCAGATTTCACCAGACCGGGCTGACGAGGGATGCCGAATTTTTCAGGGTAGCAGGAATGAATTATTCCAACAGGCCGGATAATGAAATCAGAGGGAAAATCTCGAGTCATTTTGAAAATACAACTCATTCTGCAAGATCATGCAACCTTTTAAAATCAAGGAAAAACTCTGCAAAATATTCAACTGGTTGAGTGTGGAATTGGGCAAGTCGATATATTTGTAGTATTCCCCTTCTTTTATGGCAAGAGTTTTTTGGGCCTCCCTTGCCATTTAACGGGTTGACATCAGCCGTGAGAAACGTGGGCGCTCAATCCATATCAGGTTTCATCTTTCGCTCGTAGGCATAATATTTTCTTTGCCGAACGGCTATGACCCGGAACCTTCTGGAAAAGCTCTTGTAAGTCCGAAACTGATTACCGGGAAGAAAATTGAAGCCCCAAGCAGAAACAGCATCCTGAGTTTCTTCGCAGCTCCAGACATCGGTCATACAGTTGGAAAACAGAGGTGAGAGATTATCTCCCTTCTTGTTCTTTTTATAGAGTCCTCTGAGTTGATCAAGGGTGGGTAATCGCCACCCCCCTCCACCGGCGGTAAGATTGATTACCCATTTATGTGCCTCTTCCCAACTCATATCTCTATCGGGACCGGGAAACCACTCCAACCCACTGTAACAATCACAAATCACGTTGTTTTCATAGACGACATACCTGCCGTCGCGTCCGACGATCTCGGGACGATAGAGAACCCTGATCTCCCTTGTCTTTTCAACTCCTTTCGTTTTCTCGGAAATCCATGGTCTGACCTGGCGATTTGCAACACTCTGCATACCAACCTCATTTCTTGTTCATGTTTAGATTAATGAATAATTTTTCAAGCGATATGTCATTTGGCTCTCTCGGACGACAAGACCAAAACCAACCCATGGTATGTTTGTGTTATCGGTTGCCCGGAAGAAAAATTTAACATATTGAGCCCTTGCATAATGAGGATGTTTGTTCAAAAACAAGGCATGCGGAATATTTTATCGCGTGCATATAGTTAATATTCCGGGAATACAGCCCAAAAAACAACACATTGTTTGGAAGAAAAGACTTTTTTACAATAGGTTTATCTTCGTTTTCTTCACTTTCCTTTTCTGTCCCGTCATATTGCGCATAAAAGGCGGAGTGGTGCAGATTTCGTAACTCAACATGGATTGTTGTTGCTAAAATAAAACGTTTGTTTTAACCTCAGGTTTCATTTTTCTGATTTTAAACCATATGTCGAAGAGAAAGACGAAAAACAAGGATACTCGATCCCGCTTGCTTCAGGCTGCCGGTGAAATTTTTGCCCGGCATGGTTTTCGCAAAGCGACCATCAGACAAATAGCCGGTCGGGCTCAGGCAAACGTATCGGCAGTACGCTATTACTTCGGGGGAAAAGAAGGTCTTTATTCAGCAGTTCTGCAGCATACCTTTGTCGCCGCAAATCAAAAATACCCCTCCTCGCAAGATCTGCCGGAAAACGCCTCTCCGGCTCTTCGCCTGAAAACGTTTATCCTCACCCTTCTGCTTCGTCTTCTCGACGACGGCCGCCCGGCCTGGCACGGTAAATTGATGGTCCGGGAGATAGCCGACCCCACACCGGTTCTCGACCAGGTCATCGATGAGATGTTTCAACCTCTCTATGCGCACCTTTTTTCAATCATCAACGATTTTCTAGGAAAAAATGCAGATGAAGAGGTGACCGGGCTCTGCGCGATGAGTATCATGGGACAATGTCTGTTTTACCGAAACTCCCGTCCCGTGGTGACAAGGCTGTTCAATAAGGAATACGGATCGACGGAGATCGAAGCGTTCGCCGAACACATCACCACCTTTTCTTTACAGGCCCTCCGGGGAATGTCCACCGGTACGAGGCCATGCCATGAAAAAAATATGCTGTAACATTTCATATGCTATCGGAGTAGTATTAACGGCGGCTCTCGCCGCCTGCGCTCCGGTGGGCCCGGATTACCAGCCTCCTTCGCCGCAAATCCCCGCTCAATGGAGCGGAACAAACCCCAGCACCGTCATCGGCCAACAAACCACTCAATGGTGGACCCTGTTTGGCGACCCCCTTCTTGACTCCCTTATAAATCGGGCTGCGGCAGCAAATAAGGACCTGCGCATTGCCAAGGCCAGAATCCGCGAGGCCAGAGCTCAGCGAGTCATAGCAACGGCAACCGGATCCCTCACTGCAGGCGTATCTTCGGCACGGAGCAGGCGTAGCGATAATACAACCTCCACGGGAGGGACGGACAACCTCTTCCAAACAGGATTCGATGCCGAATGGGAGTTGGATCTTTTCGGAGGCACCAGAAGGGCCGGGGAGGCCGCCGAGGCAACACTTTCGGCCGCTCAAGAGGATCTACAAGACACCTTGGTCTCTTTGGAGTCCGAAGTGGCCAGAAATTATATCGAGCTTCGCGGCAATCAAAAAAGACTGGCCGTGGCCAGGGAAAATATCGCCAGTCAGGAAAAAACCGTCGATCTGGTTCTGGGACGATTCAAATTGGGCCTTGGCAACGAACTTGATCTTGCCAACGCCCGGACGGAATTGTCCATGACAAAATCACAGGTTCCGGCACTCCAGTCAGCCGTCAAGCAGGCAATGCACCAATTGGCCATATTACTTGGTCAGCCCCCCGAGAGCCTGGTAGTGCAACTTGCCAAGGCAAAGGGTATCCCACCAGTACCCGTCACCGTCCCGATTAATCTGCCTTCCGAGCTTCTCAGACAACGGCCCGACATTCGAGCAGCGGAAAGGAGGCTCGCGGCGGCAACCGCAGAAATCGGAGTCGCAACCGCCGACCTTTTTCCCCGTTTTTCACTGTCGGCACTCTTGGGTGTACAAAGCACAGATCTTTCCAATCTCATAACTACCGGCAGTCGTTACTGGTCTTTTGGTCCCTCTCTCAGCCTTTCTCTTTTCGACCAAGGCAAGGCTCGAGCCGGCATAGAAATACGTAACGCCCAGAGAGATTCGGCCCTTGCTTTGTATGAAAAAACGGTGCTCACCGCACTTGCCGATGTCGAAAACGCCCTCACCGCCTTCTCGCACGAAAAGGAAACGGCTCGAACCTTGTCCGATGCCGTTGCCTCGGGAAAAAAAGCTGTGGACATCGCCAACGGTATGTATGAATCGGGGCTTACGGATTTTCTCAATGTCTTGCAGAGTGAACATGCTCTCTACCTGTCCCAAGATCAACTGGTTCAGAGCAACCAAAGGCTTGCACTGGATACTGTCGCCATTTTCAAAGCCATGGGAGGCGGTTGGAAGGAAGAAACAACGTCACTGTTGGAGAACAAGGTTCCTTCCATTGCAGAAAAAACTTCACCACAAAATCATATACGATGACCCCTTTTTTCGCTGAATACAGGGTAAAAAAAGCCCTTGACCTAGTCATTGTCGCTCTCTCTCTGCTTTTCTTGTTTTCCGGCTGCTCCGAGCAGCAAGGCATCAAAGGAAAAGGCGGCGCCCAGACAAAAAAACAGGCAGTGCCCGTTGCAATCGGCCTCAGTGGACACAAGAACGTTCCGATCGAACTCAAAGCCATCGGTACAGTGGAAGCCTATGCCACGGTGGCGGTCAAATCCCAGATCACAGGTGTGGTACAAAGCGTTCACTTCAAAGAAGGCGATGAAGTAAAACAAGGGGATCCTCTCTTTACCATTGATCCCCGGCCCTTTGTGGCTCTGTTGGACCAAGCCCAAGGCGCGCTTGCCCGCGACAGGGCGGAACTCGAAAACGCACGAAAAGAACTGGAAAGATATTCCCACGCCGCCCAAAAAGGCTATGTTTCCACCGAGCAGGCCGATCAGGCGCAAACCAAGGCAGCGACCCTTGCCGCCACCGTCAAAGCGGATGAAGCAGCTGTCGAGAATGCCCGATTACAACTGGATTTCTGTTCCATCAACTCTCCCATCAACGGACGCACCGGAGAGCTCATGGCCGATAGAGGAAATCTCATCAAAGCCAACGCCGACACCTCCATGGTGACCATCAACCAACTCACTCCCATCAAAGTTTCCTTTGCCGTCCCGGGAAAAGATCTCCAAGAAATAAAAAAATATCAAGCACAAGAATCACTGAAGGTTCTGGTTCCTTTACCTGGGGGAAAGGTCCTGACGGGAACATTTTCCTTTCTTGACAATACGGTGGATCCGACCACCGGCACGATCAGGCTAAAGGCCGAATTTGCCAACACAGATAAAACACTCTGGCCGGGCGAATTTGTCGACGTCCTTCTTATTCTGACCACTAAGCCGGACGCTGTCGTGGTACCGACCGCTGCCATACAGATCGGACAGAACGGTGCCCATATCTATGTGGTGAGATCAGACATGACCGTTGAGGACCGCGCTGTCGTCACCGGCACCATGGTCAACGGAGAAACAGTGATCGAAAGCGGAATAAAAGCAGGAGAAAAGGTGGTGACCGACGGCCAGCTGCAACTCACCGACGGCACCAAAATCCTGGAACGAGACCGCCCCGCTACGCCCAAGATTTCGGAGTCCGATGACGGAAAAAAAGAACACCCCCGGAGCGCTCAATGATCTCCATATCCGATATTTTCATCCGTCGACCGGTTATGACCGTTCTGACGATGTTCACGATTCTGCTTTTCGGCTTGATCGGTTACAAACAGCTGCCTGTCAGCGATCTTCCAAACGTTGATTTCCCGACCATCACAGTCAGTGCCAATATGCCGGGAGCAAGCCCGGAAACGATGGCATCGACGGTGGCCACAGTTTTGGAAAAGGAATTCTCTACAATCGCCGGTATTGACTCGATGAGTTCCGTCAGCACAACCGGCAGCACCCAAATATCTTTACAATTCTCTTTGGATCGCAATATTGACTCGGCCGCCCAGGACGTCCAGGCGGCACTGGGACACGCCGCCCGGAATCTCCCGGACGCAATGCCTACCCCGCCGTCATTTCGCAAATCCAACCCGGCTGATCATGCCATCATGTTTATCTCGCTGTCGAGTCCGGTTCTGCAACTTTCCGAATTGGATCGATACGGACAGACCATGAGCCAACGTCTCTCGACCATCATAGGCGTGGCTCAGGTGCAGGTGTACGGCAGCCAGAAATTTGCCGTCAGGATTCAGCTCAACCCCATTGCGCTGAAGGCCTTCAATCTTGATGTGGACGAGGTTGCGACAGCCATCAACGCCCAAAACACCGATCAACCCATGGGGCAGCTGAACAACTCAGTTAGACAACTCACCCTCCAGGCCAACGGTCAGCTGGTCGATGCCGCGCAGTACAGAGATGCCGTCGTTGCCGTTCGCAACGGCCGGCCTGTTCGACTCTCGGAAGTCGCAACGGTCATCGACAGTGTTGAAGATACCAAGAACGGCGCGTGGTTCTTCACCCCGACCACAAAGGCCCAAACCATCTTTCTGGCGATCTACAAACAACCTGGGACCAATACCATTGAAGTGACCAACTCGGTGAAATCAGTACTTCCGAGCCTGGCCGATTCTCTGCCCGCCTCTGCCAAACTGCGGATTCTCCGCGACGGGGGAGTGCCGATCAAGGAATCGGTCGATGATATCCAATTCACTCTGCTTCTGACGTTGACCCTGGTTGTCATGGTCATCTTTCTCTTTATCCGTAATCTTTCGGCTACGACCATTCCGAGCATCTCCCTGCCGATGTCCATCATCGGTACATTTGCAGTCATGTACCTTTTGGACTACAGCCTCGACAACATGTCCCTGATGGCACTCACACTTTCGGTGGGTTTCGTCGTCGACGACTCAATTGTTATGCTGGAAAACATCGTCAGGCACATGGAAATGGGAAAAAGCCGCCTGCAAGCCGCCATTGATGGGGCAAAAGAGGTGGGTTTTACTATTATCTCCATGACAATTTCGCTGGTAGCGATCTTCATTCCCCTCTTTTTTCTGGGTGGAATCATGGGGCGGCTCTTCCGTGAGTTTTCCGTGACCATTGGTGCTGCGGTTCTCGTCAGCTGCCTTGTTAGCCTGACATTGACGCCGATGCTTGCAAGCCGCTTTCTTCGCGAACCCCGCCTCATTCGCCACGGTAAAATATATCAAGCCACTGAGGATATGTATCAACGGCTGGTGGGACTCTACGACCGAAGCCTGGTTTTCGTTCTCCATCATCGTTTATCCACCCTTCTGCTCTCGGTTCTGGTACTTATTGCCACTGTTTATCTCTTCAATATTATCCCCAAAGGATTTATCCCAAGCGAAGATCAGGGCATGATTCTGGTATCTACGGAAACGTCACAAGACGCGTCCTGGGATTCCATGGTGGACCATGCAATGAAACTTGCGGCAATCACCCAGAAGGATCCGAATGTGGACCGTTTTCTGGTCCGCGTCGATTCTTCCGTATTCCTCCTGATCGTCCTGAAACCCCGATCTGAGAGAGCCCTCGACGTGGAACAGGTAATCCGGGAGCTACGCCCAAAGCTCAATTCGGTTCCGGGAATAAGGGCCATGCCCATCAACCGTCCGCCGATCAACGTGAGCGGTCGAAGGGTTCGCAGTCTCTACCAGATCACCTTACAGGGGCTCGATACCCACCAGCTCTATGATGCAGCGCGGAAACTGGAAAAGGCCATGCAAAACCAGCCTGGCCTGTTGGACGTCTCCAGTGATTTGCAGATGGAAAACCCGCAGCTGAACGTAAAAATAGATCGTAACCGCGCTCTTCTTCTCGGGGTTTCGCCACGCCGGATCGAAGATACGCTGTACAGCGCTTATGGCGACAGGATTATTTCGACGATCAACGCCGCAAGTGATCAGTACAATGTGATATTGGAATTTTTGCCGAAGTATCAAACCGATGCCTCGGTTCTTTCCATGATCTATGTCCGTTCGAATCAAGGCAAACTGGTGCCGCTGACTTCCGTGGCCAATCTGACCGAAGGTGTCGGACCACTTTCCATTAACCATACCGGGCAATTACCATCCGTCACCTTGTCTTTTAACACCAATAAAGGCGTGGCTTTAGGTGATGTTGTGGACGACCTGCAAAATCTGACGGCTAAAATTCTTCCCAATGGCGTACACGCCTCTTTCCAGGGTAACGCCCAGCAGTTCCAGGCTTCCCAGGCCAGCATGGGTTGGCTGTTGTGGCTGGCCATCATCGTCATCTACATCGTATTAGGGATTCTCTACGAAAGTTTCATCCATCCGTTGACAATCTTGACGGCACTGCCCTTTGCCGGCTTCGGCGCCCTGTTGACCCTGATGATCTTCCGCACCGAGTTGTCCCTCTATGCCTTTGTCGGAGTTATTATGCTGATTGGCTTGGTCAAGAAAAACGGCATCATGATGGTTGATTTCGCCGTGGTCGCACAACAACACGGCAAAAGCCCAGAAGAGGCCATCCATGAAGCCTGCATCATTCGTTTCCGGCCCATTATGATGACTACCATGGCGGCTTTGATGGCCGGGTTGCCCATTGCCTTAGGATACGGTGCCGGGGCTGAATCCAGAAGACCACTGGGGCTTGCCGTGGTCGGAGGGCTGCTCTTTTCCCAGACTCTGACCCTCTATGTAACCCCGGTTTTCTACCTTTACATGGATAGGCTTCAGCAATGGCTCAAACGCCGCCCGGCAAAATCTGCGGAGAAAAATCTCGTAAAGACAATTTAACGGATGGTCACAGCCTTGCTCTTCTGCAGGGCGGGGCTTGATGATTCCTTTAGAGTTTCAGTGCCAGCCTTTTGCTGGATAAAATAGACGGCTAGTCCCTGCTCCCCGGCTATGCGGTCCCCATCTTTTTTCCCGAGGCAGAGCATCGCTGTGGCCCAGGCATCGCTGAATCGTGGGTCATCGGCAAAAACCGTGGCTGAAACCAGATCGTGTGCGACAGGAGCCCCGGTGCGCGGATCGAAAATATGGGAGTACCGTTTGCCGTTTGCATCATAGTAGTGCCGATACGTTCCCGAGGTGTTTATTGAAACGCCCTTCTCATCCTGAACCTCAACCACCTTGTCGATGGACATATCCCCCGGTAGCGGACGGACGATGGCAATCCGCCACGCACCTCCGTCGGGCCTTCGACCTTTTACATACATGTCGCCGCCCATTTCGATAATGTAGTTTGTAATACCAGCATTTTCAAATACCCTGGACAAACGCCAGGCCGTATACCCCTCCCCCATGGAAGACAAATCGACGGCAACTTTCGGGATCAGTTTTCGGACGCGGTTACCGGGGACATCGAGGGCGATTTTGTCGAAACCGACTTCTTTTTTGGTTGCCGCAATCTGCCCCCGGTCGGGAATATGGAAAGAATCCTTACGAAATCCCCAGAGATCGTAGAGCGGCTTGACGGTGGGATCATAACATCCGTTGGAAGCCCGGTAAACACGACCGGCCAACTGAAGCAGATTCATCACATCCTTTGGAAGCCGCTGCCAATCGGTTGAAGAATTTCCATTGAAAAGAGCAAGATCGGAATCATCGCGATAGGTGGAAATTTCCTTATCAATATCTGAAAAAGTCGAATCAATATCAGATTTCAGCTTTTTAGTATCAATAGATTTTCCACTCCACCATGTAATATGGTAACTTGTCCCTTGGGCACGGCCTTCAATTTTCTGCACCTCAGGAGTACGGTCGCATCCGCCGAGAAGCGCCAAGCAAAGAAAAAAAGAAACAAGAACAAAATTCTTCATCATGCATAAAATCCTTAAAAAAAGTCAGGTTAGTACGACAAGGTCTATTGTAGAACGAATCAGTTCAGCGGACCATATTTATTGGACGACAGGCTGTTTTTAAAAAATAAACTGAAGAGCCTTTTGCAAGAGGCTCGGAAATCAGAAAATATGCCTGCATAAAGGCTGCCGTTCCCTTTCGATTATTCGTTTTCTTGAACACTCTTTGCCGCCGTGTTCGATAGTTCGATCATCTCAGGATCGTTTTGCTCCTTTTCTACTTTCCATTCATCACCTTCAACATCCATTTCAGCAATTTTCCCTATGGGCATTTTCAGATATTTTCCCTGTCCGGAAATGGCTACACTTCCATCCTGAAGAACAATCTCTCCACTTCCTTCAAAGAAACGTTTGCCGTCCTTTATAATTCGTCCGATGACTCGTATTTCTTCATCCAACGGAACCGGCTTTTTAAGGCGCATGGAAAAATCCACAGTCACTCCCCATATATCATCGGAATAATGTGACATAATAGCTCTTCCTATGGTCTCGTCCAAAATGGCAGCCGCAATTCCGCCATGCAATCGTCCGGGATAACCCTGGTGTTCTCTTGCCGGTTGAAAAACAGCCACAGTTTCACCGTTTTCCAGTTCATAAAATCGGCTCTTGAGCCCGAACTTATTATCAAGGCCGCAAACAAAACACATCTTCGAATTGGCCTGTTTGCCGGTAACTTTCACCTTCATGCCATATTCCTTCTTTAATGTTCATGAAAATTAAAATGTAATTTCCCATTAGAGGCTATCCTTTTCCTCACCAATTTCCATCTGATTTTCTTGGCTTAAGATCACCTTACGCCGATATGCAATATCGGAATTTTATATGAAAACTGTGGCCGTATTCCATAGTCTTTTGACAATCGTAAGCAGTTACACTGCTTTTTACTATGCCAACTTCATATATGCCACCGCCAAATTATTGCGGCCAAAAGAATTCGGAAATGGATATCATAACGAATCGGAGTCTTGAGAGATAAAAATATAGAGACAGATTTTTTCTTAGCACGTCGGGAAAATTCTCATATTTAATTTTTTCACTGTCGTATGGTTCTATTTAGTGTTATTGATGGTTAATCAATGTTATTGCTAATCTCGGAAGTGACATTATTCCGGTACAGATGTATCTTTTGTAAGTTTGGGGAGTAGGGTCTTATGCACTATTAAGCCTGCATAGATGGACTTGCAGTCTTTTCACATTGTCACCATTACGGAAACGAGGAGTGAATCGATGAGTACTGCATTGAAAATTGTGATCAACAATAGGGAGATCGAGTTCGAAAAGGGAAAGACGATTCTCGAAGTCTGCAGGGACCAAGAGATCTATATCCCGACCTTATGTTACGACGAAAGGTTGAAACCGCACGGTGGGTGTCGTCTCTGTCTGGTTGAAGTCAAAGGAAGACCCGTTCCTCTGACTTCCTGCACCACTCCGGCCGAAGCCGGAATGGAGGTTACGACTGAAAGTCCCAGATTGACCCGTTTGAGAAAAACCGTTCTTGAGCTTTTACTGTCCAACCATCCCAACGATTGTATGACATGCGAGGCTACCGGGGATTGCAGTCTTCAGGAAATGGCCTATCTTTACGGCGCACGCCTCGACAGGTTCCAGGGGGAGAGGTGGAACCTGCCGATTCGTGAAGATAACCCCTTTATCACCTTCGAACCCAACAAATGCATCGTTTGCGGCCGCTGCACTCGAATCTGCAACGAGGTGGTCATGGCGGGAACTATCGATCTCGTTAACCGTGGCTTCAGTGCAATACCCGATACGGCGTTCAACAAACCCAGAACCCTGGAAAATTGCGAGTTTTGCGGACAGTGTGTCTCCGCCTGCCCCACCGGTGCGCTTACCGACAAAAAAGGCCGCGGAATGGGTCGCTCCACCGACGTGCGTAAAGTCAAGACTACATGTTCGTACTGCGGTACCGGGTGCAATTTTTACCTCAACATTCGAAACGACAAAGTCGTTCGGATCACTTCAGACTATACTGCTCCGGTGAACCAGGGAAACCTTTGCATCAAGGGTCGGTATGGGTATGATTTCATTCATCATAAAGACAGATTGACAACTCCCCTTATCCGGGAAGGAGAAGGATTTCGGGAGGCCACATGGGACGAGGCGTTAACCCTTGTTGCAGATAAATTCAACGCCCTGATTAAAAAATATGGAGCCGATACAGTCGGCGGTTTTTCTTCATCAAGGTGTTCCAACGAAGAAAATTTTCTGCTTTCAAAATGGGTGCGGTGCGCGGTCGGCTCCAACAATGTCGATAACTGCGCCCGGGTCTGACACGCTCCCACCGTGGCCGGTCTGGCCACAAGCCTTGGAGCAGGAGCTGCCACCAATTCACTCGACCAGATGCCGGATATGAACACGCTATTCCTCTTTGGATCAAACCCGACGGAAGCGCATCCCATTGTCTCTCTTCATCTGAAGAAGGCCCTTGCCAACGGTGCGAACCTTGTCGTCGCCGACCCGAGAAAAACGTGGATGGCGAAGCGGGCCAATGTCTGGTTAAACCTTAAACCTGGAAGCAATATCGCCTTATTGAACGGGATTATCCGGGTAATTCTGGACAACGGTTGGGAAAATAAAGAATTTATCCAAAAAAGGACCGAGGGTCTCGACAAGCTGCGATCCAAGGTCCAGGAATACGATCTCGACCGCGTGGAACAACTGACGGGAGTCAGCCGCAACAAAATCGTAGAGGCGGCCCGCCTCTACTCTCAGGTCGACAAAGCGATGATCGTTTACGGCTTAGGTGTTACCGAACATCAAACCGGAACTGAAAACGCCATGGGAATAGCCAACCTCGCGTTGGTCTGCGGTCATATCGGCCGTCCTGCCACCGGCATTATGGCGTTGCGTGGCCAAAACAATGTCCAGGGCGCTTCCGATCTTGGTCCGTTGCCCGCCACTCTGCCCGGTTACCAGTCGGTTACCGATCCGAAATGTAGGGAGAAATTTGAGAAAGATTGGGGCGTTAAGATTAAGGATAAACCAGGCCTCAAGTCCGTCGAGATGCTCGACGAATGCGTACGGGGAAATTTTAAGGGTATCTTTATCCTCGGAGAAGACCCTGCCCAGACTGACCCAGATGTGAACCATGTCCGCAAGGCTTTGGAAAGCGTCGACTTTTTGGTGGTACAGGACATCTTTCCAACTGAGACGACCAAATACGCCGATGTTATCCTGCCAGGTGCCAGTTTCGCTGAAAAAGACGGTACGTTCACCAATGGCGAACGCAGGGTTCAACGGATCCGTAAGGCCATCGAACCCCTTGCGGGAATGGCTGAATGGGAGGTTATTTCGAAAATCTCCACATTGATGGGTTATCCGATGACCTATTCTCATCCTTCCGAGATCATGGATGAAATTGCTCGTCTTGTCCCACTGTATGGTGGAATTAGTTTTGACCGCATCGAGGAGCGCGGAATCCAATGGCCGTGCCCGACGAAAGAACACCCCGGGACGACAACCCTGTATACCGATCTGTTCTCGCGTCCGGGAGGGCTCGCCCAATTCATGCCGCTCGATCATCAAGGTTCGGCCGAAGTAACCGATGAAACCTATCCTCTGGTTCTGATCACCGGCAGGATCCGAGAACATTACAATAACGGTTCGATGACAAGGCGCTCCTCCGGTATTGCAGAAGTTGTCCCCGAAGAGCTGGTGGAAATCAGTCTTGAAGATGCTCAGACTCTGGGAATTGAGGATAGAGCATGGGTGAAGGTTTCCTCGCGTCGGGGCGAGGTCAAAGCCAGGGCAAAGGTCACCGAACGCTCCCAGGCTGGAAGTATTTTTATGACCTTCCATCATCAGAACGCGCTGACCAATATTTTGACCTCGGAGCATCGAGACCCCATCACCGGCACGCCTGAGTACAAGGCTTGTGCCGTGCGTGTGGACAAAGTAGTTTAGGTCGTCAGTTCTAGTACAAAAAGGGTCACCGTTCGCAATGCGGGCAGACTATGGATGGTGGCCCTTTTAAAAGCATCTGGGCAATGGTCAATTTGATTTTCGGATAGAGATGCCTTCCACCTTCAAACAGATCGTTTTCAAGAAGAGCCAATCGCCTCAGTAACGACGTCCGGTCCATACACGGTACCGTTTTCGCATCTTGATTTCTCTCCGCAACAAGTTCCTGACATCGGAAACATCCGGGAAACTCAAGACGCATACCGTCCGGTCTGGTCAAAACCGCAGGAACGCCATGGGTTCTGCAAACCAAAAGCCGATGCTGGTAGAGAATGCAGAGGCCCTTCTCATTTAACGGGCACATCACCTGAGGTCGTTTATTCTTGGCAAAAGCTTCTTGGCAGGCTTCTTGATATTTCTCGGCTCGTTGCAGAATTTCCCGTTGCTTTTCAATCGTAAGTTGCTTGAACCCCTGCCAGAGATAGCTCCATTCTACGTAGGTGTGATGTTCAAAGTAGGAATCACAACAGTTATCCGGACACCCCTGACAGGAAAAATCGAGCAGTGCTGCGACCCTCGTGTATTCCGTTTCTATCTCTTTATAAACATCCGTTAAACGCCGGAGATGATCGCCGGAAAGGACAATCTCTTTCTTTTTTTCTTCCTCAAAACACTGAACCTGATAAATGAGAATTTCCGGGTGAAAGTTCCGCCATGCCTTCTCCGGCAAGCCCGCTTTCCGACATAGATGGCCAAGAAAGTCTTCAGGGTTGGGAAGCTGGTCCCATACCTGCGGCAGAAAAGTGGCTGCAGCCGCTCCATGACGTAAGATTACACCATCAATACCTGGTCGCAGTTTCATGAGGAGATCATGCGCATCGTCGTAGGATAATGCAGATGCCGGTGTCAGAATGGAGATATCGATATGCACCTGTTTCAGCTCATCCAATCTCAAAGGCGAAAAACGGTAGTCACAAAAAGCAGCATTCAACGCATTGCTCTTTATCGCTTCATATATTGATCCGGCCGCCTCGATATTTCCTATGCACCCTCTCAAGTGTCCGTCGATCTTCAAGGTCACGAAGGTTCCGCTTGACCGGTTCAGAGACGGATCGTTTAAAGTCGGAACTTTATCAATTCCCGTAAGTTTTTTTTCTATGGCTGATCTGGCCACAGTAAGGAGAAAGGCTCCTTGTTCATTTGTTAAGAAATTTTGCACAAATACTCCCTCTTCATCTTACCACTCAACACCTAACATCAGGCAATTGATCCCACTGCCGATCCCTAAAAGTGCCGCTTTTTGACCGGGACCAAAAACCCCTCTTTCCAAAGCCATGGCCATGGTTATAGGCGCTGAAACAGAACCGACGTTTCCCAAAAACTCCAGCGTTTCGAAATTCTTGTTATGATCCAAATGCAAAGTTTCGAAAAGCATACGGGCATGCGCCGTCCCAACCTGATGACAGCAAAAACAGTCAATGGTCTCAGCAGACCACCCCGGCTTGGCGGAAAAAGACATCCACGTCATCGCTGCCGTTTCTACTCCGCGAAGCAACAATTCTTCGGAATTGGTTGCCATCAACGTTCCGACTCTTTGCCGGTCTCCATGACAAAGATCGGAATGTGCCGTATTGGCACGCCATGCTCCATGGACAAGCCGGGGCTTATCCTCGGATTCTCCACACGTTGTCATAAACAGTGCCATTGACCCTGAACCGATGGTTAAAGAGGCAAATGCGGGCTTTATACTTTTTCTGTTTAAAGAGTCGTCGGCAAGCAAGGCCTTTATGGTCGACTCCATCAACTCCTCGGCAGTCTCCCCTGAGACGATCAGCCCGTTGGCGACCTGACCTAACTCTATCATATTGGCAAGCATAATCATCCCGTCAAGAAAACCCAGACAGGCATTGGAGATGTCCAGCACCAAACAATCGGTGGAAAGCCCTAGATTATTATGAACAAAAGATGCTGTTGCAGGCTCCATCATATCCCGTGAGACCGAAGTAAAAATCAGGCATTCTACCTTTTCCGGAGGAATGTCGCCTTTTTCCAGAACCGTTTTTCCTGCCATGGTTGCAGCCCGGCTCGGTCGAGTTTGAGGGTCCCAAAGCCGCCGCTCTTTGATACCACTCATCAGTTCTAATCTGCCGGGAGGCAATTTCAATCTCTCATAGACCGGCAAAAGCCTTTTTTCAATTTCCGCTGAGGTTACTCTCCGAGGGGGAAGAACATACCCAAAGGTGTGCAAACAAACACGTGAATACTGAACCATGACCACTAATTATTTCTCTTTTAAACAAAGCAGCTTTTCTTTGAACTCTTTTGGGACCACCGGGATAGCGACAAAACCATCAATTCCGTTGGTTTTGTCTCCTTTTAGAGATTCAACATCCGGCATCCCTGTTCCAATTATTATTGCATGCCGCCCGGAGTACTCCTCCAATCTGCGAATAGCACGAACGGTTTCGATTCCTTCTTTTAAAGGAGGAGTGGTGTTGATCACTATCAAGTCAAAGTTGGAAAGTGATACTTCGTATAATGCGGACCTGTCCGTTTCGACAATGGTTACCCGCCATCCCGATTCAATCAGTACCTGTACCACGGCTTGCCGGCTCTCCTGATCACAACCTACGACCAGCGCAGTATTCATGAGGTATTTAACCAACATATCGATCAATTGATCTTTATTGATCGGTTTGCTTAAATAGTCATCCATTCCAGCCTGCAGACATTTTTCCCTGTCACCCTGCAACGCATGCGCCGTAAGGGCAATGACGGGCAAATGATCTCCGCGTTGACGTTCACGAGTCCTGATCTCCTGCGTTGCCGTCAGACCATCCATTTCAGGCATTTGCACATCCATCAAAACCACCTGATATTTCCCCTTTTCAACCTCCTCTACCGCTTTCCTCCCATTATCCACCACAGTCACATCGACACCGACTTGCTGAAGAAGCGTTTCGGTAACCGCCCCGCTGATGGGTTCATCCTCGGCAAGCAGAATCCGGGCGCCTTTGAGCACGAAACTTTCCTCCGCGCTTGCTCCGACAACTCCTCCGGTAATTTCTCTTTCTCGCTCGACGGAGTGGTCCACCGGCCAGGTGAACCAGAATGTCGCACCTTCTCCCGGGTCGCTTTCAAAACCAATCTCGCCGCCGGCCAGCGCCACAAGTTTAGCCGAAATTGCGAGCCCTAATCCGGAGCCGCTGTGCTTATGTCCCCAACTGTTTCCATCAGATCCCAACGAACGGAAAATATCTTTCTGTTGCTCATAAGGGATTCCGATTCCTGTGTCGGTAATTGAAAATTTAAGGCTTAATTTCCTGAAAGTCTTTTGAGTTGTCACATCGACTGTTACCAAACCACTCTCTGTGAATTTGATTGCGTTATTGACCAAATTGATGAGGACCTGCCTTAACCGTTCCTGGTCGCCGCAAACATATTGCGGAATATTGGGATCGATATAATGAAGCAGGTCAATTTTTTTGTGCTGGGCGGCAAGCTTGAGAATATAGAGATCACACTCGAGAAGATCGAGAAGATCAAAATTTTCGGAGATCAGTTGAAGCTTCCCGGCCTCGATTTGAGAATAATCCAGAATGTCATTGACCACACTCAAAAGCCTATCTCCGGAGGCGCTCGCCATCTCAAGATAACGTCGTTGTTCTTCGGTAAGTTCCGTCTCTAAAACGAGACTGGTCATTCCCAGAATGCCATCCATCGGGGTCAATATTTCATGGCTTATATTTGCCAAGAATTCGCTGTTTTTACGTTTTTCCTTCTCGGAAAGTTCCAAGGCCTTCCGAAGCTCATGAGTCCGCCGTTCAACTTCTTCCTGTATTAAGGAATCACTCTTTCTTTTCTGGAGCTCCAGCTCCCGCTCAAGATCATCTACACGTTGCTTAAGCTTAATTAATTCAGACACACCCACTACCTCCGTTTATAAAAACAGGAAGAAGATACCGCCATGGCGACTTTTTCCGGAATGACTTTTGCGATAAAGAAAAATATAGAGAAAATAAATTATTAGAACATGTTTGACCTTTTCTTTTTTTTATTTTCCCGATATGGAAATCTTTCTACCACATCTTACACAAACCCTCAAGTATCCTGCAATATCCTATGAGGAGCCAAAAAGAGAGATTCACTCTTCTCTGAGTTTTTCATGCGGAAATTCAAAGGTAACGGCTTGACAGGAATTTGCGGCATCCTCCGAACTCTTACAAATCGCATGCACTTCTCTGCACAGCCAGTGCATCATCGCTTAACACCACAGAAATTCTCTAGTCTTGACGGCATATTCAAACTTTTGCGTACTCGCGTTCTCGTATCACCTCAAACAAACTTGAGACTAGGATTCTTTATGTCTGAACTCCCAACATTTATGGATTTTTGCGTTTCTTTCAAAATCCATAGGGATCGTTAGGCTGCTTATCTCTTGGACAGAAAAATCATTTACAAGCTTTGCGTCGAGAATGAATTTTCTGAAGTTTGTGGAAAACAGCAGCAACCCACTTGTGTCAAGACAGGACATGGCCAGTGTTATCAATCGGTTGTGATCTCTTTGAATATCAAAAGTTCTGTGGGATTTCTTGGTGTTGGAAAAGGTCGGGGGATCAAGAAATATCAAATCGAATTTTTTATCTGTTTTCTGAAGCCATTCAAAACCATCAGCTCTAATGGTCTCATGATTTGGCCCGGAAAAACCGTTTAGCGACATGTTCAAACGCCCCCAAAACAAATAGGTGTTTGACAAATCTACGGTTGTGGTAGAGACAGCGCCACCACGTGCAGCAAACACGGTTGCAGTTCCTGTGTAACCAAAGAGATTTAAAAATCTCTTACCGGTCGATTCTTTTGCAATCCTGGCGCGTATTGGACGATGATCAAGAAAAATCCCCGTGTCGATGTAATCGGTCAGATTTACCAGGAAATGACAATCACCTTCACGTACTTCGAACAATTTTCCCCGGCCTTTCTTTCTTTCGTATTGCCCTCTTCCCTTTTGCCTGGATCTGGTTTTTATAAAAACCCGCTCCTTTCTTACTCCGAATATTTTCCGCACCATGGACAATACCGTGTTCAAACGGTGACGCGCGACATCTTCGGGGACAGCTGAAGGTGGTGCATATTCCTGAACATGAAGCCACCTTTCGTACACATCAACACAGACATTGTATTCCGGAATATCCCGATCATAGACTCGATAACAATAAACCCCTTCCCTTTCTGCCCACTTGTTTAATTTTTTAAGGTTTTTCAAGAGCCTGTTGGCAAAATCAGCACCGTCTTCCTCTTCTGAGATTGATGGAGCTTCGGAAAAGGAAAAGGTAGGATTCCACCCTGAAACAGGTACGGATCCAACAAAAAGACGGCAGGCCAATGGCCCGTTATAGAGTTTATAAGATGTCTCCCAGGTTAGCCCTATTTTATCGGAAAGACCTTTATTTGCGATGAAAAGTCCAATTCGCCAACCGGGAAATCGTTCCAGAAGAATACGTCCTAAAGCTCTGTAAAGCTGCACGACCTCTTCTTCTTCGGCTAAACGTTCTCCATATGGGGGATTACAGACAACAAGTCCCTTGTTTCCCGGGCACCGAAGACAAGCAAGCTCTGCTTGTGCCACTCGTATTTTGTCTTCCAATCCGGCTTGAGCAATATTTTTTCTGGCAGCTGCCACCGCCTTTGGATCAGCATCATATCCGAGAATAACCGGCCACTTTTTTTTCAATCCCTCATTTTCACGAGAAACGGCTTCATCAACAAGACTGTCCCACAATCTTACATCGTGCCCCTTCCATGCGCTGAACCCAAAATAGCTACGGGAAAGACCGGGAGCAGAATCACTGAATATAAGCGACGCTTCTATGAGCAAAGTAGCAGATCCGCACATGGGATCGATCAAAACAGTCTCAGGGTCTTTTCCATTCCAACCGGAAAGACTTACAATGGCCGCCGCCAACGTTTCCTTCAAAGGAGCTGCCCCCGCTACTTCCCTGTAACCGCGTCTATGAAGGCTTTCTCCTGATAAATCGAGATAGCAGATGGCTTTTTCTTTTTGACAATGAAGGTGAATCCGTATCCCCGGTCGGTGAGTTTTTACAGAAGGGCGCCGGCCTTGTTTTTTTCGAAATTGGTCAACGATCGCATCTTTCACCCTTAAAGAGGCAAACTTACTATGCATAATAGGAGAATTCTCACTTAGGCTGCAGTCAACAGCAAAGGTTGTATCGCAGTCAAAATAATTTTCCCAATCTATATCGCTGCATTTCTTATAAATGCTCTCATTATCCAAGGCATGAAATTCGGCTATTTGCCAAAAAATACGGGAAGAAAATCGTGACCATAGACAAGCACGATATCCCGAAGCAAGATTTCCCAGCCAGGTCACAACTCCTTTTTCTTCAACAATATTTTTTCCTCCGAACGTCTCTATCTCTTTTGCTACCAGATGCTCAAGGCCCGCGGCACAACTTGCAACCAATATATTTTCCTTTTTCATCTTCTTATCCTTAAGAGCGAGAAATCGTGGAGGTTTTTTTTATTTTAATACTATGAACGTTTCTCAAGGTTCGAATTTTCGTTCAAAATCAAAGCATGCAAAACATTTAATTATATGAAGATAGTTAAATGTTTTTAAAAAACAAACGGTTACAACAAATAACTCCGGTTGTGGTGGACACATATTTTTTGCCTGTTTACATCTCCGCCATAATAGGTATAAGTAAAACATTTTCAGGTTGGTTTTTCTTGTATATTTAGCATAACTCCACTGTTGGTCAGATGAATTTTCTTGACCTCTGATCGAATAATACTAGAATGGAAAACGGACGAACGAAGTCCATCTGCCTTTATGAACTCTCATATGGGCCGTTTTTCCAAATGAGTACCACAGACGAAGACAGTTACATCATTTTATATTGCATACACATTGACCTTGGATTGGAGGACAAAGAGAAGCTATGAAAAAAAGAATCATCCGGACAATTTTATTTTCAGCTCTTATTGGATCAATAGTTTTCTTGGGAAGCGGTTGTCAAAAGAAGGTTGTAACACCACCTGAAGGCGCCGGAATGGAGGGAGGAAAAAACATTCAATACCCTACCAATACAGAAGGCTATTCCGAAAACAACCTGGGTAAAGAAGGAACCCTGGGCGATACGGGAAAAGGTGGTTCAAGCGGAAATCTCTCTCTTAATAATCCGGATGATCAATCTGATGCTTACAAAAGAGAACATGGCCGCAGTACTCCGGGATTCAGTCCTGTTTATTTTGATTTTGATCAGTCCAATATCAGAGATGACATGAAGGACAGAATGGAAAGCAATGCCAACTTTCTCAAGCAAAATCAAGAGATGAAAATTGTCATCGAAGGAAACTGCGATTCCAGGGGAACAAATGAATACAACCTGGCTTTGGGAGAAAGGCGGGCCATGAGCGCAAAACAGTACCTTGTTAATCTGGGTGTCGATCCAGGAAGAATAAGGACAATCAGCTATGGAGAAGAGCGACCTTTGTTTTCCGGTCAGGATGAGTCTTCTTATGCAATGAACAGACGTGATGATTTCAGGTCTGAATAATAGGTAAAGATGATTTTTACAAAACCCATGAAGCTTCGCACATCCACTGTTTTTGACGAGCCTTCATGGGTTTTTTTCTTTAATATTGTTAAGTATTAAAGAACATACCTCTTCAATTGTTTTGTTGGTGGTATCGATGAAAAAAGCGTCGTCGGCCATTTTAAGCGGCGCCACGGTTCGCTCGCTATCATCTTTGTCCCTTTTTCTCATCATCTCAAGAATGTAATCTTCATTCTCCAAGACTTGTTGCATGCTTAGCTGTCTTACCCTGCGCCGAGCCCTTTCCCGTATGTCGGCATCAAGAAAAAATTTATACGCCGCATCAGGAAAAACAACTGTTCCGACATCGCGACCTTCAGCAACTATTTTACCCATCGAGCCTATCTCGCGTTGCATTTTTGTAAGTTTATCACGGACAACAGGTAAAGACGAAATTTTTGAAGCCAACATGGAAATTTCCGCAGTTCGTATTTTTCGGCTTACATTTTCTCCGTTTAGAACAACACCAGTATCGTCATTCTCTTTCTCTGCAGGAAGAAGACGTATGGAAAAGTTATGAAGATTTTCAGCTACCTGGTCAGAATCAGCCATATCTACACCCTGGGTCAGGAGATGAAGCCCCACCGCACGGTACATCGCACCAGTATCAAGATATGTATATGCTAATGACGCCGCAATCTTTCGGCTTATCGTCGATTTTCCAACTCCCGAAGGCCCGTCTAGCGTGACTATTTCTTTTTTATCCATTGATTTTAAAGATTAGGTCTCTTATCGGATATCCCCAATTCTTTCTCGAGATTATGGGCGACTTTAAAAAGAACGTCCTCTCTAAAATGAGGCCCCTGGAGTTGAATACCTATGGGCAGACCATCCGAGTTGAATCCACCTGGAACGGAAATTCCCGGAATTCCAGCTAGATTGGCTGAAATTGAAAAAATGTCTGAAAGGTACATGGATAAAGGGTCATCGGCTTTTTCTCCCAACTTCCACGCAGGAGTCGGAACCACCGGAGATATCAAAAGATCGCATCGTTCAAAGGCTTTTTTGAAATCGTTAATGATCACGGTTCGTACTTGAGATGCTTTTTTATAATAAGCATCATAGTAACCTGAAGATAAGGCATATGTTCCGATTAGAATACGACGTTTTACTTCGGCTCCAAACCCTTTTGATCGAGTCTCTTTATACATATCAAGAAGCGATTCGGCAGTCATATCCCTATATCCATATAGTACCCCATCATAGCGGGCGAGATTGGAGCTGGCTTCAGCAGGCGCTATGAGATAATAGACCGCCACACAGTAATCCGTATGAGGAAGAGAAATATCTATTATTTCAGCTCCGGCCTCTTGTAAAAGGGTTATTCCGTTGCGAACCACTCTTTCAACTTCAGGATCAAGACCTTCTCCGAAATACTCTTTAGGGACACCTATTTTCATTCCTTTCAAACCCGAAGTCATTGTTTGTAGGTAGTCGGGTTTTTCAATTTTAACTGAGGTAGAGTCTTTTTCATCATAGCCTGCAATGACATTCATCATAAGAGCGCAATCGGCGACGTTTCGAGCAAAGGCGCCAACTTGATCCAATGATGAAGCATAAGCAACAAGACCATAGCGAGATATCCGGCCATAGGTGGGTTTCATTCCAACTACGCCGCATAGAGACGCCGGCTGTCGGACCGACCCCCCAGTATCTGAACCTAACGAGGCAAAGCTTTCACCTGTCGCAACGGAAACGGCCGAACCACCTGATGAGCCCCCGGCAACATACCCATTTTTCCATGGATTTTCTGGAACCTGAAAGGCGCATGTTTCGGAAGTAGACCCCATGGCAAACTCATCCATGGTCGTTTTACCTAGTATAACTGCTCCTTCCTTTTCTATTTTATCTACGACTGTCGCGTTATAAGGAGGAATGAATTTTTCCAACATCCTGGATCCGCAAGTGGTTATGATGCCTTTTGTGCACAATAAATCCTTTACTGAAACGGGAATTCCACAAAGAGCCCCCCTTTCCTCACCTTGAAGGGTATCGGCTTTATCAGCCATGGCAAGGGCGTATTCCCTATCAACGGTAATAAAGGCATGAACCCGGTTGTCTATGGATTCTATACGGTCAAGACAGCTTGTGGTCAGCTCGCGGGAAGACATCTCCTTTCTTTCGAGGAGTTTTTTTGCCTGACTGATAGTAAGTTCGTATGGTTTCATTTTATTCAATTCTTACAGTATGCGGGGAACAACAAAATTTTCGTTGTCTTTTTTTGGACAATTGGCGAGAGATTCACTCTGTGTGAGGGAAGGACGGACAATATCTTCCCGGAATGCGTTGGAAATGGAAAAAGCGTGAGTGGTAGGCTTGATATTTTCAGTGTCGAGTTCACCTAATTTTTCCACATACGATAGAATATTATCGAGCTGCTCCGTCATCATTTCCAATTCATGGGAATTCAGGTTCAGTCTTGCCAGATGGGCTACATATTCGACTTCTTCTTTTGTTATCTTCATTTTGGGGAATCTATGTTTTCTTTTTTAGTTATTTTCATCTCGATATCAATTTTCGGAAATATAAAAATTATCAATATAATCTCTTGAAAATACATTATTTTTAGGAACAAAATCTACGATGCTTTTTGAGAAATATTTCACGGTTTCCGGATCAAACTGAGTTCCGGAACAATTTTCAAGCTCTATCAAGGCCTCCTCCATTGTCATATTTTTTCTGTAATTTCGACGGGAGGTCATGGCATCATAGCTGTCCACCACAATTAAAATTTTAGTCAGAGAGTCAAGCCTGTCTCCTGTCAGTCCGTCAGGATACCCTTTTCCGTCCATTCGCTCATGATGGTGTCTGATAATAAATTGCTCTCTTTTCATAAATCCAAGTGGTTTTACTATATTTGCTCCGACAGTTGGGTGTTTTTTTATCAAAAGCCATTCTTCGTCAGTCAATTTTCCTGGTTTCTGAATGCAGGAAAGATCGATAACCAACTTACCTATATCGTGAAATTGAGCGGCTCTTCTCAAGACTATCTGATCATTTTGCGGGATGCCCATGACCATCCCCAACATCACTGCGTATTCAGTGACTCGTGTTGTATGGCCGGCTGTATAATAATCTTTTTCCTCCATTGCATTTTGGAGACTGGACATGAGTTGTACCGTAGCATTTTCCAGGCTGTTGCTATAGGAAAGCAACAGTTTATTTTGTTCTTCAAGTTTTTCTGCTTTTTTCCTGATATCATCTTCCAATGCCTCTTTATAACGTCTTTCCTGTAGAACATACATACGTTTTTCTAAGGCACGGCGAATTTTAACATTAAAAATATCAAGATCTTCTATGGGTTTTGTTAAAAAATCATAAGCTCCCAGGTTTATAGCTTTAACGGCATAATCCATGGACCCCGCCCCGGTAAGAAACAGGACTGGAATATTATAATCGAGTTTATTAAGCTCGTTGATGGTATCAAAACCATCCATCCCAGGCATATTTATATCCAGGATTATAACATCAAAGGAATCATTTATAACATCAAGAACTCCTTTCCCATCAGAAACCGTCTGTACAGTATAGCCGAACATCTCCAAAATTTTGGAAACGGTGCTGCGGACCATTGCATCGTCGTCGGCAATCAATATACGAGCTTTTTTCTCGTTATTTCCATCTCTCTCCATTAAAGATATATTAATCAAACCAAATTCCCTTAATTTTTTTAAAAACTTATAGTACGTTTATTACTTTTCTTCATATGTATAGGAAAAAGAAGTTAAATAGTTAAAGGGCTCGAGATTGCTCCCCAAAGGATTTTACTTATTTTAAGCTTTTATACCAAGTTAATTTTGTCGAGGACTTCTTGACTTATCCTTATCATAATAATAGAGTAATCAGATAAATATAATTATTTTTCTCTATCCTTGTTCTAATTCATTAAGACCATTTTATTGTATCAATTCCTATGAATAAAGTAACATTAGACGACATGGAAATTGACGTTTTCTCAATTCTCGATGCTAAAGACTACTTTTGCCCCATACCCCTGCTTAATACCAAAAAAGAATTGGCAAAAATAAGATCAGGAAGTGTTCTTCAGATAGATATAACGGATCAAAACTCTCTAAAAGACATTTTCGGGTGGTGTGAACGCTCTAAAAATGCATATTTAGGGGAAAAGACAGCAAACGGCATTATCAGTATATTCATCAGAAAAAGTTGATAATAAGACACCGACTATTTTAATATTTCCTGCATTACCAAATCATGAACAAATGGCCTTATTTTTTTTAATTTTTCATTCTCTGATCCAAAGAAGACTCGGTTTGTAAGAAGAACTATCACTATCTTCTTTTTCAAATCAATCCAGAATGAAGTACCTGTGAAACCAAGATGCCCTACGGATTCAGAGGAAAAAAAATTACCGCTACTGGAACCAACGGCAGAAGGCGTATCAAAACCTGGCGTCCATCTCATCTTCTTTTCTCTTGTTAAACTCTTTTTCAAAAGCTTTTGGGAATAGGAGGGGTGGATAGAGTCGCCGTACCACTGTAAAAGGATATTTTCACAAAGTGGCAGTACTCCTTCAATAGTTCCATAAAGGCCTGCATGGCCCGCGACTCCGCCTAGGATCCTGCAGTTATCATCGTTAACTTCTACAGAAAAATTTTCTCCATCACGTGAAGATGAATTTGTGAAGGCAAAGGTAAGTCTTTTTTCATTATTTTTTTTCGGAAATATTAATTTCTTATGAAGAGAAAGAGGAGCAGCAATTTTCTCCCTCCAATACTCGTTTAACGCTTTTCCCGATTTTTCCTCAATTATCCTGCCAAGCAAAATATATCCAAGGTCGCTATAAATACTACTTAATCCGGGAAGGTTTAAAAGCTTCTCTTCCAATATGCATTTAACCATTTCCTCTTTTCTGGCTTCCATGGGCATTTTTCCTATTTGTTCAAAATACGGTTTATGCGCAGGAAGTCCTGATGTATGAGACATTAGATGGTAAAGAGTTATATTTTTTTTATCTTTGGGAATATAACGAGACAGAAGGGATTCCAGTTTTGAATCCCAAAAGATTTTTTTCTCCTGTATTAAAGAGAGAAGTGAAAGAACCGTTACAAGAGGCTTTGTTAATGAAGCTAAATCAAAAAAAGTCTGTTTATCAACACATCGTTTTGAACCGTCGACAGATCCAAAGCAAAATATTTTTCTTTCCAAATATGTATTTTTGATAAAAGAAAAACCTAGTACAGCCCCGGTAAAAGCCTCATCCTGAATATAATTTTCGAATAATATATCAAGACGACATTTTAAGGAGGAAAACTCTGCTTTTACCATGGTTGGTCTTTTATTTTATTTTATTGAAATTTTTAGCAGTTTCTAATATATTGAGGGGTCAAATTACTCTACTATAAACAGTTCTTTTAATGCTCATTTTACTAGATTTAATTTATCCCCCAGTAGTACCTGTTATCACTTTAAATTACAGAGTTGTTGAAACAGATCTCATTAATCACTCTATATCTTGTTGATAACTCCGTTTAAACAATATTTTTATTTTTAATGACATTCTAATGTTGATATTTTCACATAAGATATAAACAAGATATCTACTATATCAACATATTGACCACGATAATAATAAAAAAAAAATAAAACAATAAAAGGTATAGACATGGCACTCAATTGTACTGTTTCCAGAGAAGACCTGCTTGAGGGGCTTAACGGTTTACAAAATATAACAAACAAAAAGGGTACACTTGCCATACTTTCAAATGTACTTATAGAAACCTCGGATTACGGACTTTATATAACTGGAACCGATCTTGAGGTTGGAATGAAAAATTTCGTAAAAGCGCAAATTAAAGAGAATGGCATGCTCACGCTTCCTTCGAAAAAAATATATGAAATTGTCAGAGAATCAGGATCTAAAGATCTTACAATAGAAGAGACGGAAAACTGTTGGGTTACCATAACAGCTGGAATGAGCACTTATAATCTGGCTGGTTTGACAAGCAACGAATATCCTGAATTTCCTGAATATGAAGAAAATAGTTTTCTCTCTTTTCCTGGGAGTGTTTTTTTAGATCTCATAGATAAGACAATTTTTTCCATCGCCAGTGAACAAGAAAATGTCTACTCGCTAACTTCCGTCCTGTTTGAAAAGGAAGTAAAAGAAGGCTCTTTCTTTCTCAGAATGATATCTTCCGATGGTCATCGTTTGTCTATAATGGAAAAACAAGTAGATACCGACATCAACAATCTCAAGCTCAATCCCATAACGCTTATTCCCAAAAAAGGCGTTCAGGAAATAAAAAAATTCTGCGAAAACAGAGAAATTGTTGATGTTTCATTTGAAAAGAAGCAACTCGTTATAAAAGATGAAAGAGCCGTAATGGTTATACGTCTCAAGCAAGGTGAATTTCCTCTCTATAGATCAATCATAGATGCCATAGAAATAAAAGACTGCATTGAAATCAAAAGAATACCTTTTTTGGAATCTTTAAAAAGAATTGATCTTCTCACAGAAGATATTTTTCATACCATTCAACTCAAAATCGAGGACAACAAAATGATACTGTCCTCCCATAATGTTGAACTTGGAAACGCCAAAGACGAACAGGATATTCTTTATTCGGGGGAGCCATTACTCCTAGGTTTCAATTGCAGATATTTTATTGATACATTGCAGGTCATGGAGTGTGAGTCAATCCAGGCCTACATAAATTCAAACAATAGTCCATGTCTTATTAAATCTGATCAAGATGAAGGTTTTTTGAGCATAATTATGCCTATGCAGCTTTAATAATACTAATTTTTAGAATTAACAGGGAATTAACGTGACAGAAGAAAAAGCGAATTATGGTGCAGAACAGATAAAGGTATTGGATGGCCTTGAAGCTGTAAGAAAAAGACCATCTATGTATATAGGAAACACTGGTGAAGAAGGACTTCACCATCTCATATGGGAAGTAGTTGACAACAGCATAGACGAAGCGCTAGCGGGATTTTGTAAAAGAATTCGTATAATAATTCATGAAGATAATTCCGTTTCCGTAGAGGATGATGGCAGAGGTATACCGGTTGATATCCATCCGACGGAGAATATATCAGCCTTGGAACTAGTCATGACCACTTTGCACGCCGGAGGAAAGTTTGATCATTCGACGTATAAGGTTTCGGGTGGATTACATGGAGTCGGTGTTTCCGTTGTTAATGCTTTATCTGTTGAGGCAATCGCAGAAATAAAGAGGAATGGGAATATATATAGGCAAAGCTATAAGCGTGGAATAAAAACAAACGACCTGGAAATAATAGGAAAAAGCGATAAAAACGGGACAAAAATTACCTTCAAAGCCGATCCTGAAATTTTTGTTGAAACAACTACTTATAATTACGAAACCGTTAAAAACAGACTAAGAGAACTCGCTTTTCTCAATAAAGACATACGAATTTATCTTAAAGATGAAAGATCCGGGGCAGAAGAAAAATTTCATGCCGAAGGAGGAATTAACTCTTATGTTGAATACCTCAACCGAAATAGGACGACAATAACTCCAGAACCTATTCATATAATAGGAGAAAGGGATCAAGTGGAGGTAGAGGTTTCGTTTCAATATTTCGATGGATATTCGGAAAGACTCTTTTCTTTTGTAAATAATATAAATACTAGAGAAGGAGGTACCCACGTTGCTGGGTTCAGATCTGCACTGACAAAATGCATAAATAAATATGCCAGTGACGATATCATTCCCAAGAACCTTAAAGAAAAGATGGGCGGTGACGATGTAAGGGAGGGATTGACCTGTGTTATCTCGGTTCACGTGCCTAACCCTCAATTCGAGGGTCAGACAAAAACAAAACTCGGAAACTCTGAGGTAAAATCAATAGTTGATTCTATTTGTTCAGAGAAACTATTTATTTTTCTTGAGCAAAACCCTAATATTGCAAAGAAAATTTTAATAAAGGCGGTTGAAGCTGCAAGAGCCCGTGAGGCAGCTAAAAGGGCAAGGGATCTCTCAAGGAAAAAAGGTTCGACCAGTCTATTAATGGCTGGAAAGCTAGCAGAATGTCAAGAAAAAGATCCTGAAAAAAGAGAGATTTTTCTCGTTGAGGGTGACTCGGCAGGTGGCTCGGCAAAGCAAGGGAGGGATAGATCTATCCAGGCTATTCTCCCATTGCGAGGCAAAATAATGAATGTTGAAAAGGCCCGATTCGACAAAATTTTAGGAAGTGAGGAAATAAAACAACTCATTGCTGCACTTGGGTGTGGAATAGGCAATGACGAATTTGATATTGAAAAGTTGCGTTATCATAAGATCATAATCATGACCGATGCTGATGTTGATGGAGCTCACATCAGAACCCTATTGCTAACCTTTTTTTATCGCCAAATGCATCCGTTAATCAAAGGAGGATTTGTCTATATCGGTCAGCCGCCTCTCTATCGTTTGGGGAGGGGGAAACAGGAAAAATACTTTTTGGAAGAAGAATCCTTAAATAACCACCTTTTCTCAGAAGCATCTCAAAAGATGCAAGTTTTCTTTGAAACCGGTAACAAGGAAGAAGAGATAGAAAATGAAAACCTTTCATTTCTTCTCAACCGGCTCAGTATTTATCAAAAAATTGTATCTTACCTCGGAAGGTTGAATATTTGGGAGGAAATGCTCTTTTTCCTCCTGGAAAACAACGTGAAATCTGCTGATCAATTCACCGATTCTTCTTTTGTAAAAGAACTGATTGCAAAACTTGCCGGCAATGATCTCATTATTGGAAATATAAGGTCTTGTAGGTGGAGACCGGATTGTTATGAAGTAAATATAGCCCAAAAAGGAAAAGTCCAAATGATGATCACTCTTGGTCCTGAAATTCCTCTTATTAAGGAATATAGGACAGCTTTGAGCCTCTTTGAAGAAATTAAAAATTATTTAAAATCCCATTTTAGAATAAAGGTGTTGTCACAGACGGGAAGTGAAAGAGAGATACAGTTAAAGAGTTGGGATGAACTCGTATCCGTCATAAAAACAGAATCTTTTAAGGGAAGCCATCTTCAGCGATACAAGGGTCTTGGTGAAATGAATCCTGAACAACTATGGGAAACAACAATGAACCCTGAAAACCGCGTCCTGGTCCAGGTGACAGTAGATGATGCAGAGGAAGCAGATGAAATTTTTACGACCTTGATGGGCGATAAGGTTGAACCGAGAAGAGATTTTATACAAAATCACGCTTTGGAAGTAACTGAATTGGATATATAAAATAAAATAATGGAACAAAATAATTCTAGTAGCAACAACTTGCCGAAAATTTCCATCGAGAAAGAACTGCGTAAGTCTTATCTCGATTATGCTATGAGCGTCATTGTCGGAAGAGCGCTCCCTGATGTTAGAGATGGATTAAAACCTGTCCACAGAAGAGCTCTTTACGCAATGAGAGAATTGGGTGTTTTCCATAACAGGCCTTATGTAAAATCGGCAAGAATCGTCGGTGATGTAATAGGTAAATACCATCCTCATGGGGATACTGCTGCCTATGACACCATTGTGAGAATGGCGCAGACTTTTTCCATGAGATATCCCCTTGTTGATGGTCAGGGAAACTTCGGATCGCTTGATGGTGATTCTGCTGCCGCAATGAGATATACAGAGGCAAGGATGACCAAGATCGACAAAGAGATTGTGGCCGATCTTGAAAAGGAAACTGTCGATTTCATCCCCAACTATGATAACTCGTTGACTGAGCCGGCAGTAATGCCTGCTAAGATTCCTAACCTGCTTATTAATGGTTCGTCAGGTATTGCCGTCGGAATGGCAACGAATATTCCACCCCACAATATTAGTGAGGTAATGGATGGGCTTAATGCCTTAATTGATGATCCTAATTTATCAGTTCATCAGTTAATATCGTTGATTCCCGGACCAGACTTTCCCACAGGAGGGCTAATCTGTGGAAGAGCCGGTATCCGAGAGGCATATGAAACAGGCCGCGGCATTATTACTATGAGAGCCCTTACACATATAGAAAAATCTTCAGATGGTAAAAGGGAATCGATAATAGTAACGGAGATACCCTATCAACAAAATAAATCGGTTCTGGTTGAGAAAATTGCTGAACTCGTTAAAGAGAAAAGGATCAATTCCATAACTGAAGTTCGAGACGAATCCGACCGGCATGGACTTAGAATAGTTATAGATCTTCGAAAGGACGAGATTGCCGAGGTGGTTATAAACCAGCTTTACAAAATGTCTCCGATGCAAAAGACTTTCGGAATTATTTTCTTAGCAATAGTTAATAATAAACCAGAAATACTCAATTTAAAACAAATCTTAGAATATTTTATTCTCCATAGAAAGGTTGTTGTCTATAGAAGAACAGCTTTTGAGCTTAAAAAGGCGGAAGAAGAAGCCCATTTGCTGGAAGGCCTTAATATTGCAATAAACAATCTAGACGAAGTCGTAGCCCTTATCAAGGCTTCAAAGAACCCACAGGAAGCAAAGGAAGGGCTTAAAACCCGATTTTCCTTATCTGATATTCAGGCCCAGAAAATTTTGGAGATGCGCCTGCAAAAATTGACTGGTTTGGAAAGAGAAAAAATAGCACACGACTACGAAGAAATACTTCGGCTTATTTCCAGATTAAAAGAGATACTAAGTGACGAATCTTTAGTTATGCAAATAATCAAAGATGAATTCGCCGAAATTAAAAACGAGTATGGTGACAAAAGAAGAACTGAGATAATTGATGCCGTAGATGAAATTCTCCCTGAAGACCTTATTATGCCGGAAGAAATGGCAGTTACAGTGACCCATTCGGGTTACATAAAGAGAAATCCGGTTAGTCTTTACAGATCTCAGCATAGAGGAGGAAAAGGAGTTCAGGGAGTAGCTAATATCGATGAGGATTTTGTATCAAAGCTCTATGTCGCTTCTACCTTGGACACCTTCTTATTCTTCACTAATTTTGGGAAGGTTTTCTGGAGAAAAGTATATGAACTTCCTTTAGTTGGCCGCACCGCTAGGGGCAAGGCCATTGTCAATCTTCTCGAGTTGGCTGAAGGCGAAAAAGTAGCTGCTATTCTTCCGCTATCTAAAATTACTGAAGAAGATAATAATAAAACATTGATGATGGTTACTAAACTCGGAAGAGTCAAAAAAACTGATTTAAAGGAATTTATCAGACCGCTTAGAAAAGGAAAAAGAGCACTCACTGTCAATGACGGAGATGAGATAATCGGTGCCCATATTCTTAGCGGCAATGACACCGTTTTTTTAATTTCGAGAAAAGGCATGTCCATACATTTTCACGAAGCAGATATTAGGAATATGGGTAGAATGGCTGCAGGAGTTATTGGTATACGACTCTCAAAAGACGATCAACTTGTGGGAGCTATTGTTATTGCTGATGATTCCTCTGTACTTATTGTAACCGAAAATGGGTATGGAAAAAGGAGTAATATTCAAGAATACAGGACACAAAAACGAGGTGGGAAAGGGATCCTTGCTATAAAACAAAGTGAAAGGAATGGAGATATCGTCGGCGCTATGCAGGTTACAGATAGCGATGAAGTTATTCTCATTGCCAACTCAGGGAAAATGATAAGAATGCCGATTGGTAATGTCCGAGTCATAGGACGAACGACGCAGGGTGTTCGCTTGATTAATTTACAACCAGAAGAACAGGTTGTTGACATGGATTCTGTAGCTTTGGAAGAAACAGATCACAATGACTTTGAAGAGCAGGAGTAAAAAAATTGCCGTGATCGGCGCCGGATCGTGGGGAACGGCCATAGCCGGCAGTTTATCACGGAAAGGTTTTCGTGTATCTCTTTGGGGACACCGAGTCGAGTCCATTGAGAATATGCTTTTACAAAGAGAGAACAAAAAGTACCTTCCAGGCTTTATCTTTGACGATAATATTTACCCGACGAATGATTTACAAGAAGCCGTGGAAGGAGCCTTTATCGTTTGTATGGTGGTTCCTTCACATGGATTCCGCAATGTATTTGAACAAGTAGCAGGTTATTTAAATGATTCGACAGATATAATATCTGCTGTAAAGGGAATTGAAAACAACACATTAATGACCATGACCCAGATAATGGATCATGTTTTGGACCATTCTTCCCCCAAAAAGAACTTGACGTTGTCCGTACTTTCCGGGCCATCTTTTGCGAGGGAGGTTGCAGATGGATTGCCAACAGCGATTACCATTGGTAATTTAAACAGAGAAAAGGCAAGAGAATTACAAAATATTTTTTGCACTGATAAATTAAGGGTTTATACAAGCACTGACGTCATAGGGATTGAAATTTGTGCGGCCTTAAAAAATATAGTAGCCATTGCGGCAGGAATATCGGATGGACTTGATTTTGGTTTAAATGCACGTGCAGCAATTATCACCCGCGGTCTTGTTGAGATCACCCGTCTTGGCTTAAAAATGGGAGCACAAAAAGATACATTTTGCGGTTTGAGCGGGATTGGCGACCTCATTTTAACATGCACAGGGGACCTAAGCAGAAATAGGACTGTTGGAATTAAGTTAGGAAAAGGGCAGAAACTTGGTCATATTCTGCTAGAAATGGATATGGTTGCAGAAGGTGTGAAAACCACCGAATCCGGGTATAAACTTGCGTTGAAGCACAAAATTGAGATGCCTATTTTAGAGCAAGTCTATGAAATACTCTACAAGAATAAAGACTGTGCGACTGCGGTAAAAGACCTGCTGAGTAGAGAACTAAAGGACGAATAGCATAGAATGCTAGGACGACCAGTCATTATCTAAAAATTGTTTGTGATCGGGCTTCTGAGGCTTTTCCTCTACCATGCGTTGATCCAGCCATTTCAAAACCTTATCAAATTCTGATTTGAGTTCGGCTAGGGCCTTTCCTCTGTGGCTTATTAAATTCTTCTCTTTAAGTGTTAGTTCAGCAAAGGTTTTACCAAACTTATCAACATAAAAAACAGGATCATAGCCAAATCCTTCTTTCCCTCTTTTTTCTTCAATAATAGTCCCGTCGCATTGACCTTCGTAGGTTAGAGCCGGCCCGGATGGAACCGCTATGGAAAGAACACATTTAAAGAATGCTCGACGATCCTTAATTCCCCTCATCTTCTCAAGAAGTTTATTCGTGTTTTCGTCGTCTGTGGATTTTTCTCCGGCGTAACGAGCAGAGAATACACCTGGCTCGCCATTTAATGCATGAACAACGAGACCGGAATCGTCTGCTATTGCTGGGAGGCCAAGAATTCTCGCCGTATGATGGGCTTTTTTATACGCATTCTCGTCAAAGGTAAGACCGTCTTCCACTGGGGATGGAATGGGTCCAAAATCAGAAACCGCTAGTATTTCTATGGGAAAGTCCTGTAAAAGGCTTTTGAATTCTCGTATCTTGTGTGTGTTTGATGTTGCAAGGACTATAATTTTGCTCATCGCTCTACAGTTGGTGTCTTTTTATTTAACTTGTGTGATTTTTTACGAAATTTCTTATCGTAAGCTTCTTGTTCGCTGTAAATGCATCCGCAATATGGTTGACGGTATATATCAAGATTTTTAGATTGGTCAATACCAAACTGCCAACCTTCTCTAAAGTCTCTATAATAGAATTCGATTTTAAATTTATCTTCTAATCTTTTACATTTATCAATAATAAGGTCGTGTTTTTGGTATCTACTGTAAAGAAGTGTTGTCGAAAAAGCATCAAATCCGTTTTCGAGCGCGAATTCAACACACCTTGAAAGCCTCAAATCATAGCATATTTCGCATCTTTTATTCTCGTTAAAAACAACCCTTCGTAAAAATTCGGACAGTCCGTAATCCTTTTCTAAAATAAGATCGAATTTCAGATACTCGGAGACCATTGACAATGCGTTAATCCGTCTACGAAATTCTTTGTATGGATGAATGTTTGGGTTATAAAAATAGGCGGAAAAGGAGATACCGTTGCCGCGAATGACGGAAATAGGATAAAAGGAGCACGGTCCGCAGCAAACATGGAGGAGAAGTTTCATTATTTTATCTTATATTTGCGTGGATTAATATTATACTGATGTATCTTATAATTTATAATCCGCAGACTGGTGTCCAAGTAACCAGCCGTTTTCGTTTGGTTTCCATTATTTTTCTTAAGGCCCTCAATAATAAGATCCTTCTCGAAATTTTCAACTGCAGAGGTTAGGGAAAGCGGGCGATCAGAACTCAATGTTTCCGCTACTTGTAAGGTGGGGGGGAGATGAATTCCTTTTATAGAATCGTCGTCACAGATAAGCACGGCTCTTTCTATACAATTCTGAAGTTCTCTTACATTTCCCGGCCAATGGTACTGGATAAGCATATCAATGGCGGATGTCGAAATTCGACGTATATTTTTGTTGTTATCTCGAGCGTATTTTTCAAGAAAAAATTCAGCGAGAAGCAGTATATCTGTTCTTCGTTCGCGAAGCGGGGGCATATAAACAGGAAAAACATTTAGTCGATAATAAAGATCCTCACGAAAGTGTTTATCGGCAACGGCTTTCTCCAAATCGCGATTAGTGGCGGCTACCAATCTGACATTACATTCGATGGGCTTAGTTGAACCGAGGCGCTGAAAATTTCTCTCTTGGACAACATGAAGCAGTTTAACCTGCACAGAAGGGCTTATTTCCCCTATTTCATCAAGAAAAAGTGTTCCACCTTCGGCAAGTTCGAATCTTCCTATTTTTCTTTCGGTAGCACCCGTAAAAGCCCCTTTTTCGTGTCCGAAAAGCTCACTTTCAAGAAGAGTTTCTGGAAGAGCTGAACAATTGACCACAACAAAAGGTTTGTCTTTCCTTTTACTGTTATAATGCAATGCCTTGGCAACAAGGGTTTTTCCTGTTCCTGATTCCCCCCGGAGCAATACAGTAGCGTTGGAGTCAACGACACGGTGTATCATCTCAAAGACGTCTTGCATTCTACTTGAGTTACCGACGATATCGTCAATCCTGTTTTTTTCTGAAAGCTCCCTTTTTAATTTTAAATTTTCATAGTGTAACTGTTCCTTTTCGTGATTAACTATCTGTATTCTTTTCGTCGTTTGGGCAATAAGTCCGCTAAGAACAGTTAGGAATCGAAGATCATTGTTTGCTTGATCGGTAAGTCCGCCTTCGTAAATTCTATCGACGCTGAGAGCACCAATAATTTGTTGGCCATCTTTTATTGGAACGCAGAGAAATGATCGGTTCTGAGTTGAAATATCGCCGCGAGCCCTGGTCCTGTTAAGAAAGAGGGGCTCTTCTGAAATATGTGGTACGACAATTGGCTGACCTGAGGCAACCACGCGCCCTGTGATACCTTCGCCTATCTTGTATTTTCCTCTTCGCCGTCCTTCAGCCGTGATTCCATATGCTACTTCGATCTCTAATTTTCCTGTAATAGGATTTACTATGGTAACGGTTCCGTTTTCCATTTGTTTCATAACGGCCAATATTTTCATTGCCTTTTCGAGGCAATCTTTGAGGTCAAGGCTTGAAGCAAGCTCTTTAGTTATCTCATATAGACAAGTTAAATCTTCGAGATCAACTGATATTTCTTTGAGTTCCGGCATATATTTGTGAATGTTGAAGAGGTGAGTTTTTATCCCAAACTGTTTTGTAATCTTTTAACAGATATTTATAAATTTTTCTAATATTTATTACAAAAATGTATTTTTTAACCAAGAAAATATTGGTAATTTTAGCGCGATTGTTGACAGATTGGGGATCAAATGGTACAAGAACTAGGTTTGGAGGAATGGCCGAGTGGTTTAAGGCGGCGGTCTTGAAAACCGTTGTACGAAAGTACCGTGGGTTCGAATCCTACTTCCTCCGCCAATGATAGGAGAGATGACCGAGTAGGCCGATGGTGCTCGCCTGCTAAGCGAGTGTGGGGGTAAAACTCCACCGAGGGTTCGAATCCCTCTCTCTCCGCCAGATTAGCCGGGGCCTTTTGATTAGAAAATCAAGAGGCCCTTTTTTTGGGAAAATGTTTCCAACTTATTTGTTACCCCAAAGTAAAGAACTTTTAATCCATCCGATTAAACCAGAATCGTGGTGGACTTTGGTCCAGCCTTTTCGTTGCCCAATCTTTTCGAATACAACACCATAAAACGCTTTTCCAATAACTTTATATTTTAGTCCTGGCCCTGAATGTATATTGACCTTATCTTGGGTTCCCTTGTTGGCTTTAACTATAACAGTCTGTAAATCTGACAGAGACTTTTGAGTCACCCACCCGGTATCCTTTTCGAAATCCTCAACCTTCAACCAATTTCGATGTATTGAAAGAATCTTGAGGGGAAATCCCTTTTCGTATTCCCACTTGACTTTATAATTTTTTCCGGGCCCTGACATAAGGTATGTTTTTGCTGCGTTAACACTGAGGATTTTAGCAGAGGAGGAATTTATGGGGAAAAAAAAGCTGATTATAATAAGAAAAAAGAAAACGGATCTTGGCATGATGAAATTCCTTGAAATTGATGGAAAACCGGAAGGGCGAAAGCAACTTGCCTGCGATTCAGGCACCTGGATTCAGATCATTAGTGGAAGATTGATTTAATATGAAGCCCACTAATCGTTCAAGATCGTCTAGTGAGTAAAAATCGATTTCCACTTTTCCCCGAGTACCATTTTGATGAATCGACACGTTGGTATTGAGCGCGTTTGTCAATTGTGTCGTCAATGCACTCAAAAAAGAGGTTGGAATCTCATCGACTTCTGTTTTCGCAACCGGTTTCGGACGGGTAGGGGAGGTCAATTTTTTAATAAGTTTTTCTGTCTGACGCACAGACAGTTTGTTGTTTATTACGAGGTCTCGAACTTCTCGTTGCAACGATGGATCTTCGTTGATTCGTAAAAAAGAACGAGCATGACCCTCTGAAAGACTGCCAGCGACCAGATCTCCCTTGATAAAAGTGGGAAGATTTAATAATCTCAACATGTTGGTTACGGTCGATCTGTTTTTGCCAACCTTTTTTGCTGTTTCGTCCTGGGTGTATCCAAACTTGTCTATGAGTTTGCTGTATGCTTCTGCCTCTTCTATGGGGTTGAGGTCGGTGCGTTGCACATTTTCGATTATAGCCAATTCCAGTAAGGAATCTTCGTTTTCGACATCACGGAGAATGACAGGAACCGCAGTTAGTCCGGCGAGCTTCGAGGCGCGCAATCTCCTTTCTCCTGCAATTAAATTGTAAAAGCCGGACTTCTCTGACTGTGTTACGATGAGCGGTTGAATTATTCCATTTTCCTGGATTGAGTTTGCAAGTTCCTGAAGTTCATTTTGATCAAAACTTGTTCGAGGCTGATATTTGTTTGGAATAATCGTTTTTATATCACACTCAAAATATTTTTCGTAATCCTGGTCGTCACCAAAAAGCAGGTTAACGCCTTTGCCTAATCCTGAAGGTTTTGACACGTTATCACCTCTGTAGTTTGAGAAATTCGGATGCCAGTTTTGAGTACGCCTTACCACCTGTTGAGGATGGATCATATTCTATAATGGTTTTCCCATGACTGGGGCATTCACTTAAACGAACATTCCTTGGGACTACAGTTTTGAAAACTTGTTTCTCAAAATGTTTGTTGATTTCTTCTGCCACCTGGAATGTCAGCTTGTTTCTCCGGTCGTACATGGTCAGAAGCAGACCTTCAATAAAAAGGTTCTTGTTATACGATTTCTTAACCGACCGTATAGTACTGATTAGTTGAGCTAAACCTTCCAATGCAAAATATTCGCACTGCATGGGAATAAGTACAGAATCTGATGCCGTGAGAGCATTTACCGTTAGAAAACCGAGAGAAGGTGGACAATCAACAAAAATATAATCAAAAAGAGAACGCGCTGGGTTAAGTATATTTGCAAGAAACCGTTCTCTCTTCTCCGCGGAAATGAGTTCTATCTCCGCTGCGACCAAATCAATGTTTGTTGGTAAAATTTTCAGATTGCCGATTCCGGTTGGGAAGAGTATATCTGTTACACTGCACTGGCCGGCAAATGCATGATAGAGATGATTGGTAATCGATCGTCTACTGAGACCCACAGCACTTGTGGCATTTCCTTGTGGATCGGAATCAACGAGAAGAACCTTTTTTCGTTTGTTCGCAAGAGCAGCTGCTAGATTAACAGATGAAGTGGTCTTCCCCACGCCGCCTTTTTGGTTTGCAAAGGCAATTATTTTAGCTGTTTTTTCCATGGTAGCCCCTAAATATTGAAACAACATTAGCGCCCAGTTTATTGTTTTTAATACAAAGAAACCGGTGCCACAAGGAAAATCGTTTTTTTCTTTCCTCTGCAAGGGAAATAAACAACTTTTTAATGTTTTCATATCCGCAAACAATTTTACCTGCGGCATTAAAAGGTCTATTACGCAATTAGTAGAATGTTTCACGTGAAACATTATCCAGGTGATAAGTTATGGAATCTGATTTTTTAGTGATAGGAAGTGGAATTGCCGGTCTGTCATTTGCGCTTAAAGCAGCACAACTTGGTCATGTTGTTTTGGTGACCAAAAAAAGAGATATGGACACAGCTACCAACTTAGCCCAAGGAGGAATTGCAGCGGTTCTTTCAGATGATGATTCCTTTGAAATGCATGAAAATGACACTTTGATTTCAGGGGCCGGCCTGTGTGATGTAGATATAGTTAATCTTGTAGTAACAGAAGGACCCAAAAGAGTCAGAGAATTGGTTGAACTGGGAGTGAGGTTTGTTCGGGAAGAGAGCGATAATACTAAATTAAGTTTGGGCAGAGAGGGCGGGCATTCAAAAAGACGCGTAGCCCATGCGTACGACCTAACAGGAAAGGAAATAGAGAGAGCACTTTTAGAGAAGGTCAAATCGACAAAAAATATAACCTTTTTTGAAAATTACACGGCAGTGGATCTTTTGGTCGTAGAGAGAGAGACAAAAGGAAAAAAACGGAAAGTGTGCGTGGGGGCATATGTTCTCGAAGAAGAGGGAAGGGTCGTTGCATATAAATCTAAAACAACAACACTTTGTACAGGGGGAAGTGGCAAGGTTTATCTCTATACCAGCAATCCCGATATATCAACAGGCGATGGAATTGCCATGGCCTTTAGAGCTGGTGCGAAAGTTGCCAATATGGAATTTGTACAGTTTCACCCGACGTGCCTCTATCATCCGAGGGCCAAAAATTTTCTGATTTCTGAAGCCGTACGTGGGGAAGGGGCGATTCTCATCCATAAAGATGGTACTCGTTTTATGGAAAAATACGATAAGCGACTCGAATTGGCAACACGTGATACAGTGGCAAGAGCAATAGACAAAGAGATGAAAGAACGAGGTGTTGATTGTGTGTATCTCGACATAAGTTCAAAGGACGAAGAATTTTTAAAAAAACGATTTCCTAATATATACTCAAAATGCCAAGATTACGGGATTGATATCACAAAAGAACCGATCCCTGTGGTACCCGCAGCCCACTACATGTGCGGTGGTGTCCTTGCGGACTCCTGGGGAAGGACTTCCATTGAAGGTCTTTTTGCACTGGGTGAGACAGCCTGCACAGGCTTACATGGTGGAAACCGCCTAGCAAGTAACTCGTTGCTGGAAGCTGTTGTCTTTTCTGAAAGAGCATTCCGGTATTGCGCGGAAAATTGGGACAAAATAAATATAACGATATTTGAAAATATTGACGTGTGGAAACCTGGCAAAGCTGTTCCCTTAAACGAAGAGATACTTATCAATCATAATTGGGATCTCATTAGAAGAACAATGTGGAATTATGTCGGGATAGTAAGAAGCGTAAAAAGATTGGAGCTCGCGAGGAAACGAATGTCGGAAATTGCAGCGGAAATAGAGCAACACTATAAAGATTACTATGTGACGCAAAACATGATCGAATTAAGAAACATTACATGGATTGCGTTGATGATAATTCACGCTGCTTTAAAAAGGAAAGAATCGAGAGGGTTGCATTATATAATTGACTACCCGGCGCTGAATGAAGACTATTGCAAATGGGAAATATTTCAACGCAAAGATAAAGGAAAGAAACCTTGGGAAATAGAATCTTGCGCCAATATTAGACGGATTTTTAACCTGGCGTGAAACGGGCTGTGCTGAGGAGAACTCGTTGTAATAAATTGATATAAAAGAAAAAAGGCGCTAAACAAAACTATTTAGCGCCCTTCTATATGGCGTCCCCAACCGGATTTGAACCGGTGTTGCCGGCGTGAAAGGCCGGTGTCCTGGACCTGACTAGACGATGAGGACCTTCTTTCTGGTGGGTCGTGCGCGACTTGAACGCGCGACTCTCTGCTTAAAAGGCAGATACTCTACCGACTGAGTTAACGACCCTGTTTTACTGAAGCTAGTTTTTATACAAATTGAATGAAGCAGTGTCAAGAAAAAACCGTGCCTCATTTTTATTTATCATTTGAGCAAAAAAGAGTCAAGGAAAGGTGTTTGAGTAATAAAAACAATAATTTTAAAATGTTACGTGTGTAACAAAGGGAAACAAAAGAAAAAAAAGAGAACGATTGTTCGAAGTGAATTTTATGAGTAGAGCTGACTGTTGATATTAAATATAATACCTTCGTTGGCTACTTTTATAAGGAGAGTTGAACTAATGAGTCTAGTAAACGGCAGTGCAGGATTTGTCAGATTTTCTGTGGAGGGGGAACTCCCTGAGCAACCATGGGAGTTTATAGCTGAAAGAGTTTCCTTGTTTTCTTTCAAGGATATTGACGATACATATGATGAAACTTCGCTTGGCTGGGTTTCCCCTTTTAATATGTTTGATTCTGAGTTTAAGTATGGTTCGTATGCTTGCGGTAATTATGTCACCCTTTCGTTACGATACGATGAAAGGAAGGTCTCTCCTGCAATTCTTAAAAAATTTCTTCTGAAGGAAGAAGAAAGGATAAAAAAAGAAAAGGAAATCCCAAGGATAGGAAGGTCCATGAAGAGCGAGATTAAGGAGAGAATCAGAAATGATCTCATCAAAAAGGCGTTTGCCCTTCCAACGGTGTATGATTTGGCGTGGAATATTAACGATTCCACCCTTCTTTTCTTCTCGACAAACAGCAAAGCGCATGCGCTTCTTGAGGACCATTTCAAACAAACATTTGGGCTGACCCTAATACAACAGGTTCCATATACCACGGCTCAGCATCTTCTCGATGAAGAGGGGGTAGGATTACTGTCACGAATAACTCCGGATGTATTTGTTTAAACAGAAAACAAGGGATTGAAATCTAAATGGATTTAGTTGATATTATATCGGAAAAAAAATTCCTCGGTCAGGAGTTTCTGACCTGGCTTTGGTGGAAGAGCGAGGAGAGAGGCGGTAGTATATCACTTCCCGGACAAGGTGATATTGTCGTTGTGTTTGAAAAACACATGCTTCTCGAATTTGGGGAAGGACAATCAAGCGAGAAGCTTATCTGCCGAGGATTGCAAACGGAATTAAAAGAGGCAAGAACAGGAATTTCCATAGGGAAAAAACTGGAGCAGGCCAGGATGCGGATTGAACAATCGGAACATGAATGGTCCTTTACTCTCGCCGCAGGGCTCATGGAATTCAGGAATGTTCGATTGCCCAAGACCGCCGGAATGGAAGAAGATTCTCCAGATAAACAGCAAGAGGCGGAAGGAATGGTTCTGGAGAGAATATTTCTTTTCGAGGAATTAGTCAGAATTGTTGACAGCCTTTTTAAAATTTTTCTCGAGGCGAGAATCGGTACCGGCTGGAGAGAAGAAATTTTAAAAATCAGAGGTTGGGTGGACAAATCTGTTGTGGAAATATAAACCAAAGGTAATTGCGAACACTCAAGAGATCTTATGGGATAGTTATGAATCTGGAAACGGTTATAGGGCTTGAAATCCATGCCCAACTCAAAACAAAATCAAAAATTTTCTGTGGATGCTCAACAGCTTTTGGAGCGTCTCCCAATACTCAAACATGTCAGATATGTCTGGGTATGCCGGGGGTTTTACCGGTATTGAACAGAATGGTTGTTGAGTTTGCAATCAGGCTCGGACTGGCTACGGGGGCAACCATAAACCCCATCAGTCAATTTGCAAGAAAGAATTATTTTTATCCCGATCTTCCTAAAGGTTATCAAACGTCGCAATACGATTTGCCGATACTGGAGCATGGTGTCGTTGAAATTGATGTGGATGGAGAAAAAAAAGATATCGGCATCACGAGAATCCATATGGAAGAAGACGCTGGAAAATTGGTTCATGATCCTCGTGAGCCGGTCTCATATATAGATCTCAACCGAACAGGAACTCCACTGCTGGAAATAGTGTCTGAGCCGGATATGCGATCGCCGGAGGAAGCTGTAGCCTATCTGAAGAAAATACACGCTCTGGTCCGATATCTGGAAATTTGCGACGGTAATATGCAGGAAGGGAGTTTTCGGTGTGATGCCAATATTTCCTTAAGACCGTTCGGCGAAGAAAAACTGGGAACCAGAACAGAATTAAAGAACATGAATTCCTTTAAAAATGTTCAGGCAGCTCTTGAATATGAGATTCGCCGCCAAAGAGATCTCATTTTGGATGGCGAGAATATAATCCAGGAAACTCGACTATGGAATCCGGATACAAATAGAACGGAATCTATGCGAGGAAAAGAGGATGCCCATGATTATAGATATTTTCCCTGTCCTGATCTCATACCCGTTGAAGTAGATCTGAATTGGATTGAGAGGATTAAACAGGGGCTCCCGGAATTGCCGGATGCGAGGAAAATAAGGTTTATGGAACAGTTTGGATTACCTGAATACGACGCACAAATTTTGACAGGTTCCAAAGAATTAGCAGACTATTTCGAAACGGCTCTAAAAGAATGTGGCGCGGCCAAAAAGCTTTCCAATTGGATCATGACGGAGTTGTTGAGAGAGATAAAGGGCGATTTAAGTACATGGATTGCCGGCTGCTGTTTGACTCCTCAGGCATTGGGTGAATTGATAGATTTGCTGGAAAAAGGAAAAATTAGCGGAAAGATTGCAAAAACAGTTTTTCAGAAAATGATGGAAGGTGGAAAAAAACCGGCTGATATCATAAAAGAAAACAATCTCGTTTTGGTTTCGGATGAAGGAGAATTATTAACTCTTGTCAAAGAGATCATTACTGCCAACCCGTCACAGGCCGAAGATTTCAGAGCGGGAAAAACCAAATTAATGGGATATTTCGTTGGTCAACTAATGAAAAAAACGCAAGGAAAGGCCAATCCTCAAATGGCAAATGATCTCTTTTCCAAGGAGTTGAATGGAAAAGAGGACGAAAAGTGAATAAAGAGTATTGGCAAAAAAAAGGAGCCGGGCATCGGGGCCGCTTACGGGATCGATTTCTACAAAAGGGGATCGACAGTCTGAGTGATACCGAGGTATTGGAGCTCCTTTTTTCTTTCGGAACTCCTCGAATGGATTGTAAAGAGCCGGCGCGTCTGGCTCTGCAGCATTTCGGATCGCTCTCTTCTGTTCTTGATGCATCGACAAACGATCTTTTGCGTATAAAAGGAGTTGGCGAAAAAAATGGTTTTGCGGTCCATTTCATCCAGGGCGTTGCACGGAGATATCTCAAAGAAAGACTGAAAGGCAAAGAATATTTACATTCCTCCGATCAAGTCAAAGAGTATCTTTTGCATGCAATGCGTGGACTCAAAAAAGAGATTTTTACCGTGATCTTTCTTGACTCTTCCCACGCAGTTATTGATACGGAAACCATTGCCGAAGGAACACTCGGCAGCACAGCGGTCTACCCGAGAGAGCTTCTTCTTCGCTGCCTCAACCACAATGCAGCTGCGCTGATCATTGCGCATAACCACCCCTCGGGATCCCTCACTCCTTCAAAGCAAGACAAACATCTCACCAAAACACTGCATTTAGCCTTATCGCTGATTGATATTTGTCTTCTTGACCATCTCGTCATCGGGGATGGATTTTTCAGTTTTGCAGATCATGGTTTGATGGAAGAAATAAAACAGGAATGTCGGAGCATCATAAACAGTGTTTCTAAATCACCGATGATTTCAGAGTAAAATGGCTCATCTCTATATTCATATTCCTTTTTGTCTTAGCAAGTGCGCCTATTGTTCCTTTGTTTCATTTCCAGGTAAGGAGTATCTCTTTGATCGATACACAAGAGCAATAGAAAAAGAATTAAAGCTCATATCACAAAAATTTACATCAGATAGGTTAGATACCATATTCTTTGGCGGGGGAACACCTTCACTTCTTCCTCTGGAAAATATCTCTGATATTTTAAAAACGTGCAGAGACTTCTTTTTAATAGACAAAGCAGCTGAAATTTCAATGGAAGTCAATCCCAAAAGCGTTGACTTCCAGAAACTTCTCATCCTCAAAGATCTCGGAATAAACAGACTTTCCGTTGGAGTGCAGTCTTTTATAAATGATGAACTGCAGTTTTTGGGCCGTCTTCATACTGCCCAGCAAGCATGGGAGACCGTTGAATCAGCGAAGAAATCAGGATATAAAAATGTAAGTATTGATTTAATGTTCGGTCTCCCGGGTCAGACATCGAATCATTGGCGATGGAGTCTGCAAACTGCAATTGATTTATTACCCGAGCATCTTTCACTTTACCAGCTTACCCTCGAAGAGGGTACCGAGCTGCAAGTGAGAATAAAAAGAGGAGATGCAACTCTTCCCGAAGAGAATGAAATTCTGGCCATGGACAGGGTTACGGCAGAACTTTGTTCTACAGCGGGGTTTTCGCACTATGAGATTTCAAATTTTTCCCAACCGGGATTCTCCTGCCGCCATAATATAAACTATTGGAAAAATAAAGAATATTATGCAGTTGGGGCGGGCGCAGTGCGTTATTTGGCCGGAGAAAGAGTGAGAAATGTCGAAGATCCTGAAAAATATTGCGGGATGATGGAGCAGGGAGAGACCGCGGTTTTCGAAAGCGAAAAACTCAGCAACGAAGCATCGTTTCGGGAGACGGTTGTCATGGGGCTTAGAATGACGGAAGGGGTTTCTGTTAAAGAACTCTTTGATCGGTACGGTATCGATTTGAGAGAATACTATGGAAAAACGCTTGAAAAACTCATTACTTCCATGCTGTTGGATATGGATACTTTTAGATTGAGGTTGACACCACGGGGGAGAGCGGTGGCAAACCGGGTCATGGCGGATTTAGTTTAATTCCCGTTCGACAGATCAAGTCTGAACTACTACATATAAATTAATCCACTGTCTTAATTGGCCACGTACTATATGGGGTTTTAACTAAGAATGAGTTGTAATAACGCTTATCTCCGGTAACTTCTTTTCCAATCCACTCAGGTTTGTCAAAAATCTGATCCTCGGTTTCAAGTTCAATTTCTGCCATCACAAGCCCCGAATTTTCACCTAAAAACACATCAATTTCCCATACATTGCCCCTATAGGGTATGCGGTATCTCATTTTTTCTAGAATCGGTTGCTCACAGAAATTCTCAAGAAGGAAGTCAGCATCATCAATTGGAATTTCATACTCGAATTCAAGACGGGTAATGCCTTGAGTTCGCCCTTTGATAGTTAGAAATCCTCTATTGTTACAGGTTCGGACGCGGACAATTTTACAGGAATCTTTTACCATGTACCCTTGCCTGTACTTTAAACCTTGCGCGTCTTTTTTCCATTGACTGCCACTTAATAAAAATTTTCTTTCAATTTCATTTTTCATTATATTTTCTGAAAGTTGAGTAGTATTTGGAGAAACGGTATGGATTAGTTGGACGAGTGGCTTTCAAGGTTTGAAAAATTAAGTGTGGAGTGAACGGTAAGTACAGGAAAAATCAAAGCCATGAAAAAAACATTGACCAAAGGGATTAGGCTAATGAGGGCAGGAAGAAAACCGAGACGTAAAGATATCAAAGGGTATTTTTTTAACCAAAAGATCTTTTTCCCCAAAGTCCATCTACGTCTCGAAGCGGGATAGTCAATAAACATCAGGCAAGAATAGTAACTATAAAGAATAAAAACAGCAAGTTGTCCTATAGCTGGAAGAAAATTTAAAAGAAGCGCAACAATGGTTACTCCAATGCCGAGAAGACCGATTTTTAATCCTTCCTTAAGATCGACAGCGAACCCATGAAAAGAAAAGCCGTCTTCTTCGTCGCTCTTACCGGAATGAATTTTTTCCACGCTGGAGCTTAAAAAGCAATAGCCGGGAGTTGTAAGACAATAGGAAAAAAGAAAGGCAAAATAAAAGGAAATGATATTGGTTACGATAATAAAAATCCATCTAGAGAGAAGCCAAACCTGATGTTTTACCCACCCCCAGGCCGTATCGGCAGCAGGAAGTTGTGTAAAATGGCTTCCGATATACTGATGTACAAAATGAATCGCCACCTGGTAGAACAACCAGGTTACGGCCAAAGTAATGAAGAAAAGGATTAAGCTTAAGACAAGAATTCTGAAATGTGTCACTAAAAAGTATAAAGATCGGGAAAGAGGTGTCCATGTGGCCTCAATCGCATGAGATATTTGTCTAGACTTTGTAGTATCGGTCATGAATTGCCCAGAAGTTTACTGTTGCATGGTTGGTTGTGATTTCCTCAGTAAGAACGTCGTCACCTAAGCTGTCCTCATTATAATAGGAATTATGGCATAATCGTAAAGGCACAAAGATGACTTTTTTGTTTATCTAGTTTACAGTATCTTCCCATGAATATGGCTCAAAAGAAAAAGAAACCAGCTAGTTTCTCCTGCAGTTCTTGTGGTTACCAAAGCATCAAATGGCTTGGTAAATGTCCTGAATGCCACGAATGGGATAGTTTCGTTGAGGAGATTAGGATAAGGGGGGCTTCAGGAGTGGAGGAGATTGCCGTTGCCGCTCCTCTCTATCTTGAGCCTGATGACGACCATGATCGGATTGTAACGTCCATCGGCGAATTGGATCGGGTCCTGGGCGGTGGTATTGTCCCGGGCTCGATGATATTGATCGGAGGAGATCCGGGAATCGGGAAGTCCACACTCATTCTGCAGATACTTGCGGCTGTTGCCGAAAGTGGTCTCGAAGTACTGTATATTTCCGGAGAGGAATCTTCGCGCCAAATCAAAATGCGGGCCAAACGGCTCGGCGCCTTGCATCCCAAAGAGTTTCTAGCAACTTCCGGCGATATAGGTCAGATTGTTCCGATGGCACAACAGATGCGCCCCGGTCTTTTGGCCGTGGATTCCATTCAAACCTTGACGTGTGACGACATTGCCTCGGCCCCCGGTTCCGTGAGTCAGGTGCGTGAGTCGGCGTATAGGCTTTTGAAGATGGCTAAAAAGGAAAATATTCCGGTTATATTGGTGGGGCACGTAACCAAAGAGGGTGCTATAGCCGGACCACGGACCCTTGAGCATATGGTGGATACCGTTTTGTACTTCGAGGGTGATCGCAGCCATGCGTTTAGAATTTTGAGAACTGTGAAAAATCGTTTCGGATCAACCAACGAACTTGGTGTGTTTGAGATGAAGGAAGAAGGCCTTATTGAGGTAACGAATCCTTCGGAAATTTTTCTTGCAGAACGTCCCTTGGACGTACCAGGGTCCGTTGTCTTGCCGAGCGTTGAAGGGACACGACCGATACTTGTTGAAATTCAGGCCCTAGTGAGTCCAACCAATCTCGGTACGGCTCGAAGAACAGCCATCGGTGCAGATCCTCAACGGCTTGCTCTTCTGTGTGCCGTACTGGAGAAGAAGGCTGGTCTTGATCTCTATGGGCATGATATATTTCTAAACATTGCCGGAGGAATTCGTATTGACGAGCCGGCTTTGGATCTGGGGGTTGTCTGTGCCTTGGCCTCCAGTTTGCTTGATCGTTCGGTCCCGTCAACAACGGTTGTTTGCGGGGAAGTCGGGCTTGCGGGCGAAGTAAGGGCCATCGGTCAAATGGACAAGCGTGTTAATGAAGCGGAGCGTCTCGGCTTTACACGCTTCGTCATGCCGAAAGGAAATACCGACAGAGGCATCCGGCGGTCCGAAATAGAGATTTTAGGTGTAACAACCATCGGCGAGGTTTTGGAATGCCTTTTCAACGGTGCCTGACCTGGATGAAATATTAACAAAAACATTAAGAGAACTGTGGAGCGCTATGGATTTCAAAAGACACTTTGAAGTGGGATGGCAAAATACCCTGAAATGTATCGGGCCGGTCATTCTTCTGACTTTTGTTCAACTTGTCGTAACTCTCATCAGTTTAGGAATTTTGGGGCCGGTTACGGCAGCGGGATTTACGAAATCCTTGCTTCTTGCAGTCCGTGAGGGAAGAGAGCCCGACGTAAAGGATCTCTTTTCAGAAATGTCGCTTTTTCTTTCCCTTTTAGGCTTTTTCATTGCTCTTTTTATCGTGGTATTCATAGGGTTCGCACTTTTGGTCATCCCGGGATTCCTTGTTGTGTTTTTCCTCGTTTTTGCCTGTCTTTATGTAATTCCATTGATGGTTGATAAAAGGCTTGATCTTATTGCAGCTGTGAAGGGTTCGTGGGAGATGGCAATGCGAAAACCCATAACTGATCAGGCTATTATCACGATTGTTTATATTGCCTTGCTGTCCATCGGCGGTTCGATTCCTTTTTTACTCCTGGTTGCGCAACCTCTGGCGACATTTATAGCCCTTTCGGTCTATGAGGAGCGTTTAGGCCATGAGCCGGATATCCAACCGCCTCCGCCTCCCCCACCAACCCACTGACGGGAATTTTTGGATGGAAGAGGGCCTGGAGAAATATCTATTTTTCAATTTAAGAAATAAGGAGTGAGCAAAATGAGTGGACACGAAAACGAGCACAGCCATGAAGAGGATCATTCTATCTGTGTGAAGGTCGGTGTTTTTTTTATAGCTGTATTGGCAACGATAATTCTCCTGGGGGTATTTAAGTAGTGCATTTCAGGATGGACACCAGGTTGAAATTATCGTTAATTAAATCAAGACGATGACGCTCGAATGTTTCTCGTCTGTGTGTTGGGGGGAATCGTTCTCGAATCCGGCTTCATATCCATGTGGGGAAAAGTTCATGGTTGAAATAATGCATAGCAATATCCTGGAACTGCATGAATTGCGCGAAGACGCCCTTTTGGGCGGAGGAAGCAAGCGCATCGAGGTCCAGCATAAGGCGGGAAAATTGACCGCAAGGGAGAGAATAGATCTCTTGCTGGATGAAGGCTCTTTTGAAGAGATTGATATTCTCAAAGTGGGGCGAAGTTCAGTCTCCGGAGGGGATGAATACCCGGGAGATGGAGTTATAACAGGTCATGGAACAATCAATGGCAGAGAGGTTTTTGTTTTCAGTCAGGATTTTACCGTGACAGGGGGCTCGCTCGGTGAAGGGCATTCTCAGAAGATCTGCAAGATTATGGATTTGGCCGCCAGGGTCGGTTCACCGATAATCGGGCTCAACGACTCAGGGGGGGCCAGAATTCAGGAAGGTGTGGATGCCCTTGCCGCTTATGGGGAAATCTTTCATCGCAATGTCAACGCCAGCGGTGTCATACCGCAAATATCATGCATCATGGGCCCTTGTGCAGGCGGCGCGGTCTACAGCCCGTCAATTACCGATTTTGTCTTTATGGTCCAACAGACCTCCTATATGTTTGTAACAGGACCCAACGTGGTAAAAACGGTAATACACAAAGATATTACATCCGAAGACCTCGGCGGAGCCCAGGTTCATGCCCAGAAGAGCGGAGTTGCTCAATTCGTTTACCCAAACGATATCTTATGTTTACGTGCTGTACGTCAACTGATTAATTACCTTCCGTCCAACAATCGGCAAAAAGCCCCCATCCTTGATCTCAATGACCCGCCCGAGCGCATCGACCCTGCCCTCGATTATCTCGTTCCCTCCAACCCGAACCAAAGCTATGACATGAACGTTTTGATCTACAGCATCTTGGATGGAGCGGAGTTTCTTGAGGTGCAACCTCATTTTGCAGGCAATATCATCTGCGGCTTCGGGAGGATGGGAGGACAGACCATCGGTCTGGTGGCCAATCAACCCGCGGTGCTCGCAGGTGCTTTGGATAACAATGCTTCCGTGAAGGGGGCCCGTTTTGTTCGTTTCTGCGATTCCTTCAATATTCCGCTCATCTGCCTCGTGGATGTACCGGGATTCATGCCGGGTCCTGAACAGGAACACGGGGGGATAATCCGCCACGGAGCCAAGCTTTTGTACGCCTTTATCGAGGCAACGGTACCAAGGATCACGGTGATCGTGCGTAAAGCCTATGGCGGGGCATATGTTGTAATGAATTCCAAACACATTCATTGTGATATCAATTATGCCTGGCCTACGGCCGAGATTGCCGTGATGGGAGCCCGAGGTGCGACAGAGGTTATTTACCGGAAAGAGATCAAAGCGGCCGAAGATCCTGGTGCACTTTTACATGAAAAAATGGAAAATTATCGAAAGCAGTTCATGAATCCGTTTTTGGCGGCCAAACGGGGATACATTGATGATGTAATATTTCCCCGCGATACGAGGCATCGGCTTATCCGGACATTGCAGTTTTTGGAGAGCAAAAAGAGCAGTCGACCCGATCGTAAACACGGCAATATTCCCCTGTGAGGTTCAACCATGTTCGAAAAAGTACTTATCGCCAACCGTGGCGAGATTGCCGTACGCGTAATTCGCACTTGCAAACGGCTTGGTGTAAAAACTGTAGCTGTTTATTCGGAGCCTGATTTCAGAAGTCTGCACGTTACCCATGCCGACGAGGCGGTCCTTCTGGGTGGAGCACGTCCTGTGCAGTCCTATTTGGATATGGATAAAGTCATTGACGCTGCCCTGTCCACCGGGAGCCAGGCCATCCATCCTGGGTATGGTTTTCTTTCGGAAAATGCCGTTTTTGCAGAGAAGGTAGCAAAAGCCGGTTTGACATTTATCGGACCGCAGGCATCGGTCATCGCTGCAATGGGCGATAAAATTGCCGCCAAAAAAATAGCAATAGAGGCCGGCGTTCCCACCGTACCCGGCCATATTGAGCCTGTGGCAACTCTGGAAGAGGCTGCGGAAGCAGCCAAAGAGGTTGGTTATCCGGTTCTTCTGAAGCCGGCTGCCGGTGGTGGAGGAAAAGGAATGCGCACGGTGGACTGTGAAGAAGAGCTCGCCTCCGCTTTACGCCTCTGTCAGCAAGAGACCATAAAGTCCTTTGGGGATGAGCGTATATTTGTCGAGCGATATATCAAACGGCCGAGGCATATTGAAATTCAGATTATGGCCGATAATCATGGAAACATAGTCCACCTTGGAGAAAGGGAATGTTCAATCCAGCGGCGCTATCAGAAGATTATAGAAGAGTCTCCTTCATGCGCACTGGATCCCGGTCTTCGTGAGAAAATGGGCGAGCTTGCCTGCTCATTGGCGAAGAAAGCCGGATACACCAATGCAGGGACCGTGGAATTTATCCTCGATGAAAACAGGGAGTTCTTTTTTCTCGAAATGAATACCCGACTACAGGTTGAGCATCCGGTGACTGAACTGGTCAACGGACTCGACCTGGTGGAATTACAGTTGCGGATAGCAGCGGAAGAGATATTGCCGATAAGGCAGAAAGACGTATCACTTTCAGGGTGGTCCATGGAGGTGAGGGTCTGTGCAGAGAATCCCAATCGAGAATTTGCCCCGTCGGTAGGTTTGATTACCCGATACGCGGCTCCAAGAGGACAACATGTACGAGTGGATTCCGGGGTTGATGCGGGGAGTTCTGTCAGTGTTTATTACGACCCGTTGTTGGCCAAAGTCATCACGTGGGGGAAAGACAGGGAACAGGCGCGTAAAGGAATGGTGCAAGCCTTGAACGGCTACCATATTGAAGGAGTTCATACCAATGTCGATTTTGCCAACCAGATTCTCTGTCACCCGGTCTTCATTGAGGGAGATATCTCCACCGATTTCATTCCCACACATCTCTTGGATGAGAGCAAAAAAATTGAGCAATCTCTGAACATCCTTCACGCTATGGCCACGACCACAACACTAGTTTATCATCTAAGGGAGAGTTTGGTGCGAAGCGCTCTTCTTCCGTTGAAATCCCGCGTCGGAGTGGCAACGCATCTGAAAAATCATCACCATTATATAGCCAAAAGTGAAGAGGATATCTTTCACGTGCGATTGGAAAAAGAAGGCTCCGATTTTCATTGGCAGGTCTGCGTTGATGATATCACATACCGAGTTGTCACCCCGCAACTGGAATTTTATCGCCGTAGACTGAAGCTCGAAATTGATGGGGAGATGTTTACTTTCCGTTTGCAGTATTTAGGTAATTTTATAAAAGCAGCTTTTTGCGGAGTCTCTCGTACATTTGAAATCTATAACCCCAAAGAGTGGAAATTATCAAGATTTATGCCTGTTTTATCCCGGCGCGAGGCGGAAAATATTCTGGAATGCCCCATGCCCGGTCTGGTTGTGGATGTCAAGGTTAAAGAAGGAGACAGGGTCTTCCGCGGTCAGGAATTGGTCATTTTAGAATCCATGAAAATGGAAAGCGCTGTTTCCTCTCCAGGTGATGGATTGATCGAAGAGGTCATGGTAACCCCGGGAGATGCCGTGGAATCAGGGATGGTTCTTATCCGCTTTAAGAAGACGGCGGGCGGCGATAATCTTTGACAAAAAGCTTGTCGGTGGCATAAGATTTTTCCATAAATTGTGGTGCAATGAAAAATCTTAAGCTTGTTCAGTTCTGTGTTTTGAAACCGTTTGCTCGGCTACGATGAAAAAGAAAACTTCCAATCACTCGCCATGCTCAGAAAACGAAACGGAAAAAGAAGTCGTGATACTTCTCAGCGATATGGTCCGCTATACTCAGATAACAGCGGATATGCGGCCCAACGAGATACGTGATTTTATAATCGACTATCACAAGAACCTGCACAAGATCATCCAATCCGACAGCGATTGCCCCCAACAGATTGAACCATCGGCAGGAGATGGGGCCATTGCCATCTTTGAAAAGAAGGAAGGGGAAGGGAAATCAGGGATGTGTGCTCGGGCCCTGCAAGCGGCGATTAATATTGCCTATGCTGTGGAAGAGGGAGTTATACCCCCGACGCGTATAGGGCTCTTTTCCGGTGATATCATTGAAGCACGCCTGCCAGGGAAAACCATGCGCTTTGGGGCCAGTTTTGCCGTTGCCAGCCGGCTCGAAGAGTTATGTGAGCACTTTGGAACCACTTTTTTAATGGATAAAGAAGTGGCTTTCTGGCAGACCCTTGAATCCAAGTTTTTGCTTTGTATAGGGAAGGTCACCCCGAAAAATTTCAATCATCCTATTCATGTCTACACTATCTATAAACCTGGAATTCACAATTGCCCAAAGGATATCGACGAGGAAAAACTCCTCCATTTTATTTGCAAGAAAAATCGGGCAATTGAGTTGTTTTGCGGCAATGCCCTTCAAGGCATCCGCCCGGACTTTCCCGGAGCCCGCGAACGGCTTCATGAGGTACAAAAACTTTTCGTCGAGCTAACCGGCAGGGAAGACGTCGCAACAGAACGTGTTTTGGAGTATATCAGAAATATCCCCTATCCAAGCGAGGATTTTCGTAAAATTGGCATGAAGATCAGGGAATTAACTGGGGAGTCTTTGGGCACAAGACTGCTCCATCTTTCCAATGAACTGCTGAAAGCCATGGATATGGAGTTTTATCATGCCCTGGTTGTAGATACCGATTGGGAGCGGCATTTTAGACTGGAATGGAGAAAAAAAGGTGACGTCATTATTCGGATCAATGAACCGCCGGACGGGGTATACTATATCGACTCCGGCAGTGTAAACGCGTTGGATGAAAATGGTGAGTTGATCACAACGCTTGCCGCCGGGAACGTCTTTGGCGAAATGGCATATTTTTCAAGGAAAAAAAAGCGAAATGCCACAGTTGTTGCCAACACCGATGTTGTGGTGCGAAAGATCTCAGGGGAAAAGTTCGATACTCTGCCCATCGTTAAGAAGATATTCAAAAAAATCGCAAGCAAGAGAAGTAGGGGTGTGTAACGGTCATTGAGTAAACAGAGTGGAATCCAATAAAGCCGATTCCGGGAAACCCCGGAATCGGCTTTATTGCTTTATTCAGTAGTCAGCACAACATATTGACTGAAATCACCGTTTCGTACCCTCAGGAGGATGCGATTCGGAGTGGCCGATTTTTTCAAAACCTTATCCAATTCTCTTACGTTGTGCACCCTTTGTTTGTTGACTTCTTCCACAAGCAGGCCTGGGCGCAAGCCGGACATCGCTGCCGGACTCCCTGGTTCGACTTCACTGATGACAACTCCCTGGTTTTCCTTGTAACCGAACTGTTCAGCCAAATCGGGTGTCAGATTTTGGAAGGCAAGGCCAAATTTCTTAAGCATGCTGTTTCCTTGGCTTTCCATGGACATTTTACCGAAATTGGAAGGTTGTTCTCCTATGGTTACCTCAACATCCATGGGTTTTCCATCGCGGATGATCTGAAGATCAACTTTTGTTTTTGGAGCTGTAAATGCTATCGTATTACGCAGATCGTTGACATTCTCCAATTTTCTGTTGTTGAGACTGATAATCACATCGCCTTGTTTGAGCCCTGCCTTTTCAGCAGGCGATCCTTGCTCGACTTCGCTGACCAAGATACCCTCGGGCTTTTTCAGATCGAATGATTTAGCCAGATTTTCATTTACATCTTGGATAGCAACGCCGAGCCAGCCTCGGATAACCTTGCCATGATCTTTAAGTTGTGTCTCGATGGATTTTGCCATGTTGATCGGAATGGCGAATCCGATACCCATGTACCCTCCGGATTTCGTATATAGGGCGGAATTGATGCCTATGACTTCACCGTGAATATTGAGAAGCGGTCCACCGGAATTGCCTGGATTGATGGCGGCGTCAGTCTGGATAAAGTCTTCATAATCGTTGATTCCAACCCGGTCCCTGCCTTTGGCGCTGACGACACCTACGGTCACCGTTTGGCTTAGCCCGAAGGGGTTTCCAATGGCGATAACCCATTCTCCGACTTCAAGGGCATCCGAATTGCCCAAAGTCACGGTGGGAAGATTGTCACCGTCATTGATCTTGATCAAGGCGATATCCGTTTGAGGGTCTGTTCCTATCACCTTTGCTTTGAATTGTTCTTTGTCGGAAAGGATTACAGTCACCGTATCGGCACCTTGGACGACGTGATTATTGGTGAGAATATATCCGTCCTTGCTGATGATAAATCCCGATCCCAAGGCCTCCTGCTTATAGTTTTGGGGCTGTTGAAAACGAAACTGTGGCCCGAAGAACTGTTGGAAGAACGGGTTGTTGTACATCTGATTCCCACTAAACGCTTGGCCTGAATTTTTTATGGTTTTTTCAACCCGAATATGGACAACGGCAGGAGTGACCTTTTTGACAACAGAGGTAAAGGCTTTGGCCGAGGCGGTAAGAAATGAGTTGTCATCCTTCGTTGCGGCCGATGCCGATTGAATACTTGCCGCAAAGAGCAGCAGCCCCGCAAGAAAAAAAGCGATGTGCTTACTTGCGCGGCGATGTGTTGTTAATGTAGACATGAATATATCTCCCTTTTTCCGAAGACGGTCTTTCACTTGACCCGTGCCGGACCTTCTTCAGAGGTTGATTACGGCCAAGACGTGTCTTTTATGCCTTAAGCCTTTTGGTTGGATTGACTGATTGAGAGCTGATCACGCTTCCTCCATGGCCATGGATGAAAAAACTCAAAAAACGCGTCCCTTTTGATGCTAAAAAAAGTAAACCTGATACTTTTTTCGTCAAGAAAGATTACTGAATTGTAATATTGGGAGATTCTGGCAGGTTGTCCTGAAAAGGACTTCGGTTTTGTCCGGTTTTCCAGAACGCTTCATGCCGCATAAGGGCGGCATGAAGTGAATAAGAGAAGAGTGAACGCGTTCGTGAAGATGGATAATTTTACTCTGAAATCGGATTGACGGTCATCTTCTGATCATCTCCGCAATTTGAAAGGCCACTTCAAGGCTTTGTTCAGCATTCAAACGCGGATCGCACGTGGTCAGATAATTCTGGTGAAGTTCTTCCGCAACAATATTCCTGGCACCACCCGTGCATTCCGTCACGTTTTCACCTGTCATCTCAAAATGCACGCCCCCCGGTACGGTTCCCTCAGCCCAATGAATTTCAAAGAAATAGGCTATTTCCGAGAGGATATCGTTGAAATTTCGAGTTTTGTGGCCCGACGAGGTAGTATAGGTGTTGGCATGCATCGGATCACAACTCCAAACGATTTTGTATCCCTCTCGTTTGGTTTCCCGCAAAATTAACGGCAGCATCTTGTCGATCTTTTTCATGCCGAACCGGGTGATCAGCGTGAGCCGGCCCGGTTCGTTTTCCGGATTGAGCGCTTCAATCAATTTTTTAATGTCGTCGATCTCGTAACTTGGGCCGATTTTAACGGCGATGGGATTGAGAACACCTCGTAAAAATTCGACGTGGGCGCCGTCAATCTGCCTGGTTCGCTCACCGATCCATAGCAAATGAGCAGAACAGTCATACCATCCCCCCGTGGTGGAGTCATTACGGGTCAACGACTCTTCGTAGCCGAGAAGAAGGGCTTCATGCGAGGTAAACAACTGTGTTTCCTTGATTTGTGGTGCATCTATGGGGATGCCGATAATCTCCATGAATTTTATGGCATGCTCAATATTTTTGGCAACTCGTTCATAAGAGCGACCCATGGGAGATTGTGCGACGAATTCCTGGTTCCAGGCAAGCACGCGGTTTAGTGCTGCGAAGCCTCCGCGGGTAAAGGCTCTCAGGAGGTTAAGGGTAGATGCTGACATGTTATACCCTTGCAGCATATATTTAGGGTTGGGGATACGGGCCTCCGATGTCGGTTCCGGTCGGTTGACCATATCGCCGCGGTAGGAGGGGATTTCCACCCCGTTTATTGTTTCCGTATCTGAAGATCGTGGTTTGGCGAATTGGCCGGCCACCCGACCGACTTTGATTACGGGTTTACCTCCGGCATAAGTGAGAATGACGGCCATTTGGAGAAGAACCTTCAGGGTTTCTCTGATTTTCGGCGCGGTCAACTGCGTGAAATCTTCCGAACAATCACCTCCCTGCAGCAAAAAGGCGTCTCCTGTAACCGCCTTGGCTAACATGCTTTTCAACGAACGGATTTCACCGGCAAATACGAGAGGAGGCAGGTGGGAAAGGGTTGCAAGGACCTTGTCTACTTCCTTTTGGTCCGGCCATTGCGGCTGCTGGAGGGCAACGAAGTTTCTCCAACTCGATTTCGTCCAGGGGGTCTGTTCACTTACCATAAGGTGTACCTCGTATTTTTTATAAAGAATAAAAAGGGATGACCCGCAGCTCAAATGCAGCACCGCTCCAGGTCAAAGGCATTGAGAATTCGTTTTTCCCGTTCAAGTTTGCCGCCTTCAGGTTTTGAGCAAAACACCAGCTTGGGGAGAAGAAGAAGCGAAGAGGCCTTATCCGGGATGGAATCTACCCCATTTCCGACAATCTTACCAGTACCGGTATCGAGCACTTCAGCATCGTATCCGTTGGTTACCACCGCCAATGGTATACAGTAATCGGCGTTGATTACCCTTGCCGCAGCTATGGCGGCACGTTCCCTGCTGACCAATGAACCGGGACCGTATCGGATGATCATAAAGGAAAGGTTTTGAGCTTTTACAATCAAATCTATGGTTGATCTGACAAAATGACTTGTAAAAAACGTTTCTATATAGGCCCTTGGAATCAGATCGCTTTTTTCGTACCCTTTATGTTCCACCATCAAGCGATAAATACCCTGTCTTAGTCTTTCGTCATCGGTGTCCGTCAATTCCTCACCCGTCAGATAATCGAACAGTGTTCCGTAAATGAGATGATGAGAGGAATGATCTGTCATATCCTTGTATGGGGAAGTTCATTTATCGCATTTTCTGTTGCAGCGTAGAAAGGGGGAACCGATAAGAAAGCTTTATTATTATTACCTTTCAGTCGCTTGTCAATAGCCGTAAAGCCAAACCAGGAGGGAGAGCAGGCTCGATTGGGTGCGAAGGCCGTACGGAACTGAACCTAAATCAGTAGGAGAACAGAGGTTGAAAACATCGAGTCTGTTTTGATGGCGCGGCACAGGTGACAGCAGGGGAATTGCGGTTATTTTTCCAATTGGAAACGGGGACGACTGAGCCAATACGGATCCTGTACGCCTTCACGGTAGGCACCTAACGCCTCCGGAGAGGAGTTTACTCGCAGGTTTGTATACGACTCATCTTTATTTTGCCAACGTTCATGCCAGAATACCGCCGCCTTGACTTCAGGAAACCGATTTTGGAAATCGAGGAAGGCATTTTTTATCCACTCTGCCTTGTTTCCAGCCTTCGGGTACTCTCCAACTCCCCATTCCGCTACCAATATGGGTTTTGATGGATCAACCCTTTTTATTTCCCTGTAGGCGAGGTGAAATACATCGTAGAAGGATGCCCAGTCCATATCTTTTGACAGTTTGCCATAGACGCTGAGACCTATCCAATCGACATAATTCGATCCCGGATAGTAGGCGGAGAAACGATTCCATCGAACAGAAGGATACGATTGATTGTTGACATGAAAAACCCACTGAATATTTTTAGCGCCTTTGGCACGAACACGATCGACGACATAACGATAGCATTCCTTGTAAATCTTCGGCCCCAAAAATCCGGGAGTATCGTTTACGAGATCTCTTTGTCCGCCGCCGTAATAGTATCCCGACCAAGGGAACCATGTTCCGTTCATTTCAATTCCCCAGGCGACCAAAAGGGGCTTGCCGAAGTTTCGTGCATCTTCGGCCCATTTATCGATGTAGTCGTCCCACATTCCGGATAAGATATTGTAAAGATTGAATCTGCCGGGCAGCGTACTTTCAGAATAAGGTTTATCCCAAGGGGACCAAAAAATAAGAGGGATCGCTCCGTATCGGGTCACAATTTGGGCATCCTTCAGAGCAAATGCCTGCTCTCCCCAAAAATTACCGAAGGCAATGATTGCTTGGTGTTTCCCCACCATTTTTTCAAATTTTTGCAGAGCTTCCAAAGTCACATTGTCTTCCCCTTCCCCGAAGTCGACATAGGCTCCGGTGTAAGCTCCTTGGCTCGGAATAACAAGTTTTTCTACCGACTTCCCGGAATGTTGGGCCGCATGAAGACGTGTAGCAAGGCCTGCACTCCCGATAACCGGGAGAAAACACAAAAGGGTGTAGTAAAAGATGTTGAAAAGAAATTTGAATTTCAGGCAGTCGTTTTTCATTTTCCTCAAAAAATGTTAAAAAGATGGTCGAAAAGATTGACCTGAACTAGCTCACTGATGCGGTTCGTTCTATTTTCCCCCAGCTAACCAACACACCCTTGGCCGCCTTGAAAAGTGATTTCCAAACGACCCAGGCCAACATCGGACGATAAATAAATCGCATCGGTACGGCCAGCCAAGCCTGACGGACCTGTTCGTGTTCCATCAGACAGCCAAGGGCGGCCAAAACGATATCCATCATAAGGAAAACAGCAAAGTAGAGGTAGAGGGCCGGACTGCTCCAACCGAATAGAAGCGAAAGAAGAACCAGCAGATCGATTACCGGCGCTACCGCCACCAGAAGGACCTGGAAAAACCAAGTCCCCGGAAGACTGAAGCAACCTAAGTATCTGTAATGGGGATTCATGACCATATCTCTGTGTTTCCATAGACACTGGATGGTCCCAAAACCCCAGCGGAAACGTTGCTTGGCAAGTGTGGCAATGGTTTCCGGGGCTTCGGTAAAGGCCAAGGCATCTGCGACGTAGGAGATCAAAAAACCTTTCCGATGCAAGCTGATGGTTAAGTCCGTGTCCTCAGCCAGAGTATCCGTGCTGATTCCCCCTGCCAGAAGCACGGCGCTTTTTCTTAAGGCGCTGACGGCACCGGGAACAACGGTTATGCAGTTGAGATATTGATACGCCTGCCGATCGAGATTGAATCCGCATATATATTCCAGAGATTGGCAACGGGCAATGAATTTTCTCACATTTCCTACTTTGGCATGTCCCGATACTGCGGCGACTTTGTCGTCCTGAAGAGGTTGTACGAGTTTGAATAGGGTGTCGGGCTGAAATTGCGTATCGGCATCAAGGGTTATCACAATATCATCCCGGATGGCGTCAAGACCTCGCCGCAGGGCAAGTGCCTTGCCCATGTTGTTTTGCCGGATCAAATGTACACGCGGATCATTTTTCACAAATGTTTCGATGACTTCATGCGTATTATCCAATGAACCGTCGTCGACGAGCCAAACTGATATTTCTCCCGGATAGGTCGTGTTCAATACGGATTCAATTGTCTTTGCAATCACCTTTTCCTCGTTATAGGCCGCGATGAGAATACTCAAGGGCGGTGTAAAATGGGTCTTTGCCGATTTTGCCCATTTCCTCTGCTGTAAAAGGGCAAGGATGATGATAATGAGCGTACGGAGAATGACCAGGATGGTTGAAACGATTAAGAAGGCCCAACAAAAGGTCTCAACGAAATGAAAAATACGAAATCCGCTGCCGCTGACAAAGCGTGATAAGGCGTTCTGATCTCTCTTAACGACCGGCATCAGAACTTGAGCGGATTCACCAAGAAGCTCGGCCAGTGAAACAATCCTGTCTCCGCGATCGTAAATATAGTCAATGATCGCGGGCAAGGCAGCCACAGTCTGGCTACGGTCTCCGCCCGCATCGTGTAGAAGAATGACATAGCCGCCGAGTTGTCGGCCCAGTTTGATGCGTTCAAGAATCTTATCCGCACCGGGTTTTGCCCAATCGTCCGGATCGATATCCTCCGCTACAGTCAGGTACCCCATATCCTGGACCGTTTTCAGAGGCAGGACCTCTCCTAGACTGGAAGGTCGTGAATCGGCATTGTAGGGGGGCCTGAAGAGGATGGTCGATCTGCCTGTAATGCTTTCCAGAAGCCTCTGGGTGGCATTCAGCTCGAGCCGGATGCGTTCGTCGGAAACCAGCGCCAGATTCGGATGAGTATAGGTGTGCAGACCCACTTCATGTCCTTCTCTTATGATGCGTCGAACAAGCCCTGGATTTTCCTCCATCTGCATGCCGACCATGAAAAAAGCTGCAGTGACGCCTTTGCGTTTCAAAATATCGAGGATCTGCGGCGTCCACCTCTGATCGGGGCCGTCATCGAAGGTGATCGCCACCTCATCGTCCTTTCCGTTTCCCTGATGGCTGACAGTTAAGTAACTTGGGAATTTTTCGTATATTTCAGATATTTTGCCTGATTTGTCAATCTGAAGCTTTCGCGATCCGTCCGATCGGGAATCTTCGATGGTGAGAAATTCTCCACTACCGATCTGGGTGATACCTTCCGAGCTGAGAGAACCGATTTTGCCAATCGCTTCTTTTGTAAACTCAAAGGGTTCGTTTTTGAAGGCTTTCCATATCGCCGGATCTTCCGAGCCGAGTTCGTAGAGAGCGATGCCGCCGACTTGGAGTTTCCTGGCAATTTGAAGCTGGTTGAGAAATGTTGCAATATCCAGAAACCACACTGTGTGCGCCGTTCCGGCATCCGAATACGAGAAAGTCGGGTTATACGCGGGTGGCTCCACTTTGTCTGAGGGGATACCAGCATTCCCGGCTCTGGTCATCACATCGGCGAAACCGATTGTTTCGGCTTTCGGGCTCCCGTTTGTCCAATCGTAGCCGTAGGAGCCCAGTTCCACAATCCATTGAGACGGCTTTCCGTACGCTATCACGGTATTAAGCCATCCTTCGAACCAGTCTTGAGAAGCAATGGGTCCCGGAGGATCCGAATCCGAGTTTTCGTCGTGGAGCACGGCGACAAAGTGATCGATACCCTGGGAGAGGGTCTCCAGATCATAAAGCATCAATTCTTTCCCCATGGGTATCCGCAGCCACAGCTCCATGTTTTTCTTGTGAAGTGCTGCGGCGATGTCCAGCAGAAGTGCTGTGACATTATCCTGGTAAGTCGGGTCGACTTTTTCCCAATCAATGACCACGCCGCCGGCTCCGGCAGCTTCAAGTTGCGCCATAAGGTTTTCAATGAAACGGGATTTTCTCTCAACCGGGCCATTTGCCACTCCTTCCACAGCCTCTGGTTGCCAGGTGTCGTCTTCGGAGAGATTCGTCAGCAGCGGCAAGAGAACGATGCCGTTGTTTTTGGCAATTTTTTGTACCGTGAGGTCTGGGGTTGACCCAATGGTTCCGGTCCCGTCGGTCATGGTGAGCCATTCAGGACATATGTGGGTCAACTGATGAGCATGTGCCTGAAGAGAGGCGAGGCTGTTGGGGTCCCAATCTGCGTAAAAGCCCAGAAAGAGATTTTTCGGGGGGAGTTTCATCGGAGGTTGAACAAGTTGGCCTTGAATCTGTTGCTGCAAAGGGGGGCGAATACTGTTTTTGACAGACCTTGCTTTTGGAGAGGTCTTTGCGTGTCTCTTTGCAGCGTGCTTTGTTCTGGAAAATTTCAACCAAATTGGTTTGGTGTTTTTTTTAAAGAGATGCGAGTCGTCTTTTTGCATCACTTTCAACCTTTCCTTGAGGAGTTGAACTGAAGGGGGAAGTTGGAGCTTTGCAACGACGAAAAGCGACTGTACAAACATAACTGTACAGAAGAAAAAAAGAGCGCCGAAAATAAGAATGCTCAGGCGAAGCCTAGGCCATCGTTTTCCCTGGCTGTCAAGGAAAACGAAATTACTGTCGTGGATTTGTGGCATTTGGAAGAAGTACGAAATACCTGGTGTCGGACGGCCGCATATCATCTTTTCCGGCCTTGATTTCCATTCGCCGGGATTTTCCCGGTGCCTCGGATGACTGGAAGGTAACTATGAATAATCGGGACTTGCTCTTTTTCTCCTCGCTCTCGGGATGAAAACAGGATTTCAGATTCACAGTCCTTGATTATTTCTCTATTATATTATCAGATGATGACATTGCCATGAGAATTTTATTTTCAAATTACAATTTACATCAGTTGAACAGAGGATGGGAAGAAATATGCATAATTCTGAATCGTTAAAGCCAAGGTGGCTGAAAATTTCCATTACAGTTGATCCTGTCCTTGTTGATGCTCTAAGCGACTTTCTCGTCGGGGTGACGGGAGCTGAGGTGGAAATAGCCGTGGATGATAAGCGTCCTCTCGTGATGTTGAATGCATTTGTGGAAAAGAAGGAGGGCGACGAAGCACAATGTGTAAATGCTTTGAAACAGATTTCGGATTATGTATCGGAACTCGCAAATATTTTCAATGTCCCTGTTCCGGAGATCGGAAGTTCGGTCATTAAAGATCAGGATTGGGCAAATACCTGGAAGGAGTTCTTCAAACCCTTTGCCATCATACCCGGTCTCGTCATCAAACCCACTTGGGAAAACTATCGGGCGACGGGAAAAGAACGGGTTATCGAGATGGATCCAGGGATGGCCTTTGGAACCGGTCAGCATGCCACCACGGCGATGTCCCTTGAACTCCTGCAATCCGCGCTTCGGCAAAACAATGAGGCGAGCGTTCTCGATGTAGGAACAGGCACCGGTATTCTCGGCATGGCTGCGGTATTGTTCGGCGCGAAAACCGTCTTGGGTATCGATAACGATTCCGAGGCCGTGAGTGCCGCCTCGGACAACGTCCGGCGAAACGGCATGACGGGGAAAATGTCGGTGTCTTCGGCCGGAATTGAAGAGTTGCAAGAACCGTTTTCCGTCGTTGTAGCCAATATCATACATGATGTTTTGATTGAATTGGCAGATGACCTCCTGCGTCTTACGGTAAAAGGTGGAATGCTCGTCCTCTCCGGTATCTTAACCGGGGAGCAGAGCGAAAATATTACGCAGGTATTTACCGGGAAAGGTTTCTTGTTGGTGGACATTCTGCAGAAAAAAGAATGGTCAGCCATGCTTTTTAGCAAATAATAAGCCCGTGTCGACAATATCTTTAACCGCAGGAAATGGGGGCGTTCATCGATTTCCGAGCTGATCCGGGACTGACTGTTGACGGTCGGCAGACCCTGCCGTGCGAAAGACGATTGTCGATTTTCAGAGCGTATCCGGTATCCGTTCGAACGGAATTGTGCGGGACCCGTAACCAAAGCAGCCAGCCATCATGCTACGGACTATAGGATAGAGGCGGGGCCGGAGCCTGTATGGCGGTGAGCTTGCAATTTCAGGGAAGGATACGTACCATGGAGTTTTCAGGACAATAATTCCCCGGAGGTTATCCGATGAAAAAAACCAAAATCATTGCAACCATCTCCGATGAGATGTGCGATGTCCCTCTTCTTTCCCGGATGCACCAAGCCGGGATGGATATTGTCAGGTTGAATACGGCCCATCAGTCGCTGGAAGCTGCCCTAAAAGTGATCAACAATGTTCGAACGGTATCCGATCGAATCGCCATCATGGTGGATACCAAAGGACCCGAAATCAGAACAACCGCTGCAAAGGCTGATATTCCTGTAAAAATGGGCCAGATGCTCCCCATTGCCGGGAACAAAAGCTGCGAATGTACCCAGGATTGCATCTGCGTGACCTACGACCATTTCGTCGACGATCTTTCCGTCGGAGACAGGATTCTGATCGACGACGGAGAGATCGAGTTTGAAGTGAAGGAAAAATTTCCCGAAAAATTGATCTGCGAGGTAAAAAACGATGGTGTGATAAAGGGAAAAAAGAGTGTCAATCTTCCCTCGGTGAAAACCAGAAATCTTCCCCCATTAACTGACAAGGACAGAGCGTTTATTGAATTTGCCGTTGAGCATGACATTGATTTTATCGCCCACTCTTTTGTTCGCAACAAAAGAGATGTTCTGGCCATTCAGGAAATTCTGGATGCCCGAAAGAGCAAAATCAAGATTATTGCCAAAATTGAAAACCAGGAAGGGGTGGACAACATTGATGAAATTCTTGATCATGCCTACGGGATGATGGTTGCCCGCGGGGATCTGGCCATTGAGATTCCGGCCGAGAAGATCCCGATTATCCAGAAAAAGATCGTAAAGAAATGCATCGAGCGCCGAAAACCGGTCATCATCGCCACCCAGATGCTGCAGTCCATGATCACATCACCTCGGCCGACCAGAGCCGAGGTCTCCGATGTCGCCAATGCCTGCCTCGATCATACCGATGCCATCATGCTTTCGGGGGAGACGGCGTTCGGCAAATATCCTTTGGAGGCGGTTCGAATGATGGCAAGGATTGCCGAAGAAATCGAATCCAGCCTTGGCACGTTTACAGACTCGCCTTATGATTCCAGCCAAAACATTACCAGCTATTTGGCCAAGTCCGCCGTTAAAGCGTCGCTACGGTTGAAGAGCAAGGCTCTGATCGCCGATACGATCACCGGAAAAACAATCCTGAGTCTTGTCGCCTATCGCGGTGAAAATCAGATTTTTGCCCAATGTTACAGCAAACGTGTGATGCGCGAACTGGCGCTGTCTTTTGGAGTTTCCGCCTCCTACATGGAGCGGGATCTTTCCTCGCATGAATTTTTGCATAAAGCTCTCAGCAACCTGTTGGAAAACAGCTCTCTGACTGAAGAGAGCCTTGTCACGGTTTTGGCAGGGAATTTCGGCTCGGATAACGGCGCTTCCTATGTTGAGATCAGCACCGTTCAAAACCTGCTTAAAAGAAGATAATTGCCTGCGGCAAGGCTTTGGTTTCTTCCTGCCGTCATGGATTGCAAAGGTAATCGATAAAGGTCTCGGCGGCAATGGATAGGGGCAGATTTTTCGGCGTCACGATGCCGACCTTTCTTGGCGGTATGGAAGGAAGCGTCTTGATTTCTCTCAGCTCTTTTCGTTTGAGTTCCTCCTTGACGAAGTTTTTGATAACAAGTGCCACGCCAAGACCTATTTTGGCAAATTCTATTAAAAAATCCATACTGCCGATCTCTATTTCCGGCTGCAATACAACCTTGTTTTCCGCCAGATAGTCATCTATCCAAGAGCGGGTCACATTGTCTTTTTCAAGCATCATCAACGGATAGTCCGCGAGCGTTTGCAGGGGAACAGCTTCCTGCTGCAACTTCGGGAATGTGCGTCCCGCAACAAAGACATCCGTAATGGTCATCAGCTCCCGGTAAGTGAATCGAGACCGTTCTTTGGGAATACTGATGATGCCGAAATCGATCAGTCCCTTGTCCAGCATTTGAAGCGTCTCCGGAGAAGTACGATTGACGATGGTGATTCGGATGCCGGGGTACATGTGATGAAATTTTTCTAAATATGATAGAAAATAATACCGGCATAACGTATTGCTGATTCCCACTCTGACCAGCCCGTGTTCTCTGTCTCTGACCTTTTTCAATATTCTCTCGCCGTTTTGCAGGCAACCAAGTCCGTGTTGCACGTACTCAAAGAGTATCCGTCCTTCTGTTGACAGCTGCATTCCTTTTGAGCTGCGGACAAAGAGCGTACATCCGGTGAGATCCTCAAGTTTTTTTATGGACTTGCTCACGGCAGGCTGTGATACGTGAAGGCTTTTGGCTGCTGCCGAAACTGTTCCGGTCTCGGCAATGGTGAAAAACACCTTATACAGTTCTATATCGATCAATATATAACCTCTAGTTATAGAATATATGAGAAAGTTGTATTTCATTTATATCCCGTCAACGGCTAAACATACAAGCAGAAAACGGCGGACGCGCTGTACATGTTAACAGATCTTCAGCTCGACCCGGGCGGGAGTGTGATCTGAAACCATTTACCGGACATATACAATACAGGAGGGATGACAATGAATGCCGTTGAGAAAATACTTGCCGCCCATTGCGGTGAGCCGGAAGTTCATCCGGGAATGATCGTCGATGTGGGCCTGGACGCCGTTATGGCAAACGATGCCACGGCCTGCCTGGCCATCGATATTTTCAAAGAGCACATACAAAAGGACCTGGTCTTTGATCCGGCCAAGGTCATTTTGGTCATGGATCATTATACGCCAAGCAGTTCCATTGCCGCAGCCGATACCCACAACAAGATGCGGGCCTTTGCCCGCAAACAGGGTCTGCACAACGTCTACGACGGCAAGGGGGTGTGCCATCAGGTGATGATGGAACGTCATGTCATCCCCGGGCAGTTGATCATCGGTGCCGATTCGCATACTTGCACCTATGGGGCTTTAGGGGCCCTGGCAACGGGAATGGGTTCCACCGATATTGCAGTGGCCTGGAGCCGAGGGAGGATCTGGATGAAAATTCCCGAATGCATCGGGATCACCGTTACCGGACAATGGCCCGCAGGTGTATTTGCCAAGGATTTGATCTTGCGGATTATCGGTGATTTAACCGTTTCCGGTGCCACTTATAAGGCGATATGCTTCAGCGGGCCGGCTATTGAAGCCCTTGGTATCGCCGAGCGGATGACACTGGCCAATATGGTTATCGAGGCAGGTGCCAAATTCGCATATATTCCTCCGGATGAAAAAACGCGAAACTATTTAGCATCCATGGGGCGGCAATCCCGGTTCGAGGACCTCCGGGATGACGAGGATACGATCTATGAACGCGTCCTCGAATATGATGTGGGAAATCTTGTACCCCAGATCGCCCGGCCGCATAGTGTCGATAACGTGGAAGATATTACCGCCCTGGAAGGGAAGGTGTTGAATGAACTGTTCCTTGGCGCCTGCACCAACGGCCGATATGAAGACCTTGAGGTTGCAGCAAAGATCTTACAGGGCCGCATGGTCGCCGACAGCGTCCGTTTTCTGGTCGCTCCGGCATCTCATGATGTCTACCTTAAGGCAGCGAACTCAGGGGTATTGTCAACGCTTGTGGAAAGTGGGGCGATGATCGCCCCTGCAGGTTGCAGTGCCTGCTTTGGCGGAACAGGGGGGATTCTGGGTAAAAATGAAAGGCTTTTAACCACAGCCAACCGAAATTTTCGTGCCAGGGTAGGAAGTCCCGACAGTGAAATCTATTTGGCCAGTCCGGCTGTGGTTGCCGCCTCAGCCATTACCGGCCACATCACGGATCCAAGGAGGATTTTGCAATGATACGAGGGAAAGCGATTGTTTTCGGCCACAATATCGATACGGATCAGATCATCGGTGCCCAGCATCTCACTCTGCCTTCCATATCCGACATGGCTCATTTTACCTTTGAGCATCATGCTGAATTCACAATATATTTCGTTTCCGGTGATATCCTTGTCGGCCAGGACAATTTCGGCTGCGGATCCTCCCGCGAACAGGCCCCTGCGGTTTTAAAGGAACGTGGAGTAGGTGCTGTTGTCGCAAGGAGCTTTGCCAGGATATTTTTTCGTAATGCCATAAACTTGGGGTTACCGGTTTTTCTTTGCCCCGACGCAGGAGAGATCAAAACGCACTCACAGCTGGAAATTGCCGGTGATCGAGTACGAGACATGACAAGCGGACGGGAGTACGGTATTGTGCCGTTGCCCCCCTTTATCCAAGCCCTTGTTCATGACGGCGGAATCATACCCCATCTCCGGCAAACGAGGCGAAGTTGATGCGCTATTCAGGATCGCCAAATGTCTGGTTGAAACCTGGCTTGGAATAGAATAGGCTATAACCTGAAAAAAAAAGATCCCAAACGATCGCAAATTGATGGTCGTTTGGCATGTTCAGTTGGAAAAATTAAAGGGTTTCTGCCTTATGAAACGAGCGGACCGTGAACTGAGTGAAGGTATACTGCTGACAGACCAATACCAGCTAACCATGGCTCATTTGTATTTTCGTCAAGGATTGCATCGGATGCCGGTTCAATTCGAATACTTTTATCGCAACAATCCGTCATACGGCTCCCACCAATCAGGTTATACAATCCTGGCAGGCTCCGGTAGCTTGTGGGAGTGGATGGCGGAGGCTCGTTTTACCGAGAAGGAAATCGACTTTATGCGAAGACAGACCGGCCGCAGCGGAACGCCTCTGTTTCAAAAGGATTTCCTCAATTGGCTTTTGCAAGAGGGAAATTTCGAGCACATACATATTAAAGGCCTCCAGGAGGGGCGCGTTGCGCATCCGGGTGTCCCTTTGCTGGCCGTTCATGGCCCCTTTGCCATGGCGCAGATTCTTGAAACACCTTTGCTCAACCATATGAATTACCAAACCCTGATTGCCACCCGGGCGGCGCGTATGCATCAAGCGGCGGAAGGGCGACCAATCCTTGAATTTGGTTTACGTCGGGCTCAAGGGTATGGTGCCAACCCCGGTGTTCGAGGGGCTCTGGTTGGGGGGGCGGATGCTTCCAGCAATGTCGGAATTTCTCATGTTTTGGGATTCGACCCAAAGGGAACCCACGCGCACAGCATGGTGCAAGCCTTTATGGCTATGGGAGGCGGCGAGCTGGAGGCCTTCCGTGCCTATGCCGATGTCTATCCGGACGACTGTCTGTTGCTGGTTGATACAGTGAATACTCTTGAGAGCGGTATTCCCAACGCGATTCGCGTTTTTGAGGAACTGCGGAGAAAAGGGCATCGTCCGGTGGGGATCCGGCTTGATTCGGGCGACCTGGCCTATCTGACATTGAAGGCGGCCCAGAACCTAAACGCGGCGGGATTTTCCGATACCACAATTGTTTTGTCCAATCAGTTGGATGAACTGGTTATTTGGCAGATTCTCAGCCAAATCCGCGAAGAAGGGCCGAAATACGGTTTGGAGCCGTCAGATGTCATAAAACGTCTGGTCTTCGGAGTGGGAACTTCGCTTATTACCAGCAAGGGGCAGGCGGCTCTGGACGGAGTATATAAATTGACTGCCGTGCATCGTGATGAGAAATGGCTGCCGGCTATCAAAGTTTCCGAGACTCCCAGCAAGACCATCAACCCCGGAGCCAAAGAGATCTGGCGGCTTTACGACAAGCGGGGCAAGGCCATAGCCGATGTCTTGGCCAAAGAGGATGAACGGTTGGATATCGAACCTGTTTTGCATCTGCATCACCCGGTGGAATTTCATATACGGCGCAAAATCAAAAGAGAAGATCTCAGCCGGATCGAACGTCTTTGGGTTGATCTGCCCACGAAAGGCCCAGGGTGCCCTGCAACGGATACCTTCGAGATGATGCGAAGCCGTAAAAATACCGATCTCGCGTGTCTGGATGACGGCGTTAAACGGTTGGTCAATCCCCATTTTTATCATGTCTCCTTGACGGGAGGCCTCTGGGAGTTGAAACAGCAGCTGGTCTCCAAAGTCCAATAATACAACAAAAGGATGGTGCATGCAAAAAGGATATGTGCAGATATATACAGGTGACGGCAAGGGGAAAACGACGGCGGCTCTCGGTCTTGCTCTGCGCAGTGCCGGTTATAAAAGGCGCGTTTTCATCGGTCAGTTTATGAAAGGGCAATATTATGGTGAACTCACCGTCCTTGAGCACATAGAGGAGATTGATCTTGAACAATTCGGTGATGCTGGGTGTATCCGGCGTGAGGAAGTAACTGATGTCCATAGACAACATGCTGAAAGAGGACTTGCGAGAATAGAGGAGGTCATGGCATCGGGAAAGTACCGGATGATAATCCTGGACGAAATCGTCGTTGCGATCTGGTTCGGTCTCATCGCCTTGGATAGGGTTCTGGCCGTCGTGGAAAAAAGACCTGTAGACGTTGAATTGATACTCACAGGCCGCCGGGCACCGGAAGAGCTCCTGGCATTGGCGGATTTGGTGACGGAGATGAAAGAGGTCAGGCATTACTACCAGGAAGGGGTTGAGGCGAGGGAAGGGATAGAGTTTTAGCCCGAATTTCTTATGAATACTGTGTCCATTAGTCTCTTTTCGGCCGGCAGCATCAGAAACAATGAAAAGCCTTTATAGACTTAGCGCGAAGCACGGGGGAAAAGCTCTGCATGATTCAGTTAAAAGGGGGGCGGTCGGCCGGTGTGACTTTTTCTTTTTGGGATTACTTCCTGGAAATCGTGTCGTCGGTTCCGTTTTCCGAAGGTTGTAGGGGATGGATTTGATAATCGGTGTCGAAAACGACGGCAACTCCTTTTTCCTCCACACGAATAACAACGCCGGAGGCCTTTACCCAAACTTGTTTACCCCGGCAGGCGCGAAGGCTTTCCACCGACAAAATGAAACGAAGCTTTTCCAGATCCTTAAAGGCGAGCAGAAATTCCATTTGCACCAAGCCTGCAAGGGGGAGTTTTTTGTCGGTTAAAATAAATGCGCCGCCGGCGCTGATGTTTGCAGCGATCGTATCATCGGTAAAAACCGCCTCGCCGTTTTTCGAGGCAACGGACAATTTTACCTTAAGATTCAGAGAGTAACGTTGTTGAACCCTTCGTTCTTTTATTTCTTCCATATCCTTACGGGCGAGATCGTGGTAAAACTTTTGAAGTCATGAACATAAGGTATCTGAAATTGATAGTTGAAACCAATGCTATTGTCAAACTTTATATATATCCAAAAAACAAGTTCAATGCATCTTTCATCTCTGTCGAGAACCACATTCTTTATTATTATAAATTGTTATGAGGAGATTTTTTTTTAGATCCGAAGAAAAAGCCGGAAATTTGGTCGTCTTGTCGACTGCCGAATCCCATCACATTCGACGAGTGTTGCGATTGCATGTCGGAGCCGAAGTTGAACTTTTTGACGGTTCGGGTGGTATCTATCAGGCAAAATTGGTTGAAATCGGCTCGAAGGTCCGGGCACAGATTGTATCTGCCGACATTGAGCCTGAAGAGAACGGTGCTCCACTTTGGGTCTGCCAGGGACTGCTCAAAGCTAAAAATATGGATATAACCGTACAGAAATGCACTGAACTGGGGGTACGAGGACTCGTCCCTTTTCTAAGCAGTCGTTGCCAGGGACGTCCAGACCTTACAAAAGAGAGCAAAAAGCACGAACGATGGCTGAAAATAGTTGAAGAATCGTGCAAACAATGCCGCCGTTCACGTCCCATGGAGGTCTTGGAAGCCATGGAATTTCAGAACGTGCTTGACCTTTTCGACACGACGCCTCCTGGTTTGAACATCCTTTTTTGGGAGGAGGAGAAGGATGTCAGCCTTCACGATCTTTTTCCTTTTCAGGATGTTGGAGAGGTCCGTATTCTTTTGGGTCCCGAAGGCGGTTTTACCCGTGAAGAAGCGGATATGGCCCGGAAGGCAGGCTGGCGTACAGTCAGTCTGGGCCGGAGAATACTTCGGGCGGAAACCGCTGTCCTTGCTTCGGTTGCCGTTTTGCAATATCTGCTGGGGGCGATCTAAAAGAAAAGGAGAGTGGATTGCAAGGAATCACCATTTAATTATACAATGAGAACGTAGGCTCTCAAGTTCTGTTTGGCGCATCTTTTTCACAGGTTGTTGCTCCGATAAAGACGATCAAGGGATTTTTGGAATCACATTAAAGGCGGGTCATCTTCTCAAGGAGGAAGCCATGGCATTGTCACACATTGTTCCCACCCCCTCGGCCTATAACTATCAATTACTGGTTAAGCATCTCCTGCACCCCCCTCTCTTGTATTCGCCTAACCAGGAAATCATTTACCGGGATAGATGGCGCTACACATATGCCGATTTCGGCAAGCGTGTAGCCCGCCTTGCCAATGCGTTAACTGATTTGGGGGTAAAACATGGCGATACTGTGGCGATCATGGATTGGGACAGCCATCGATATTTGGAGTGTTTTTTCGCGGTACCGATGATGGGAGCCGTGCTCCATACCGTGAATGTCCGATTGTCCGCCGAGCAGCTTGTCTATTCCATAAATCATGCCGAAGATGATATTCTGCTGGTCAATGAGGAATTTCTTACTCTTCTGGCAAGCGTGAGAGACCAATTGACCACGGTGAAAAAGATTATTTTGATATCGGATTCACAAGGCACACAATCGGTCCTTTCTGTCGATGCAGAATATGAAGCGATGCTCATCGGGAAAAAAGAAACCTATGATTTTCCGGATTTTGACGAAAATACGAGGGCAACCACCTTTTATACCACCGGAACGACAGGTTTACCCAAAGGTGTTTATTTCAGTCATCGTCAGCTCGTTCTGCACACCTACGGAATTATTTCGGCCCTTGCTGCAATCAAATCTCAGGCCAATATCGGCTCCGACGATGTCTATATGCCCATTACCCCGATGTTTCATGTCCATGCGTGGGGAGTTCCGTTCATGATGACAATGCTGGGAGCCAGACAGGTTTACCCCGGTCGCTATGAACCGGAAATGCTTCTTAAGCTCATTGCAAGCGAAAAAGTCACTTTTTCCCACTGTGTGCCGACCATTTTGAATATGCTTCTCACCCACCCTACAGCCCGGGAGGTGGATTTAACCGGCTGGAAGGTCATTATCGGCGGGTCGGCAATGTCTGCAGGTCTTTGCAGGACTGCTTTGCAGCGCGGAATAAATGTATTTACAGGCTACGGGATGTCCGAAACCTGCCCCATTTTGTCACTTGCGATTTTAAAACCGCACATGATGAGTTGGACCTCCGATGACCAGATAAAAATGCGTTGCCGCACAGGATTGCCTATACCCAATGTCATGATCGAGATTGTCGACCCGGATGGGGGACCTTTAGCGCATGACGGGAAGACCACCGGCGAGATCGTTGCAAGGTCGCCGTGGTTGACGCAGGGGTACCTGAAAGATCGGGAAATGAGCGAACAGCTTTGGGAAAACGGTTGGTTGCACACGGGTGATATCGGTTTCATCGATGAGGAAGGCTATCTCCAGGTTACAGACAGACTCAAAGATGTGATCAAAACAGGTGGCGAATGGATATCTTCACTTGCCTTAGAAGATATCATCAGCCGTCATCCGGCCGTTGGTGAAGCTGCTGTGATAGGGATTCATGACGAAAAATGGGGTGAGAGGCCGCTCGCCTTGGTCGTGCCGCGTCCGGAGTTTCGGAATTCAGTGACATCTGAAGAGTTGCACAACTTTTTTCTCGAGCATGCCCAAAGGGGTGAGATCCCGAAATACGGTGTTCCCGACAGGATTGTGATCACCGATTCCATTGCAAAGACAAGCGTGGGAAAGCTGAATAAGAAGGAATTGCGAAAACAGTATGGGTGAGTTTACCCGCCTCTATATTATCATGCCGCATGGACGGGGAACTCTGCAGCCGGCAGGCGAGAGAACTGAAATTTCTTTATTTCACATGAGATTTTTCTTTTGCTCTGATTTCCATTATCCATCCTTCGGGATATATACAAACCAAAACTTCACGGGGATGGCCTGTTTTCAGACAGGAGCTTATCTTCTTCGTTTTTTGGCTCCAATCGTGCCGTTTGCCGTAGGCATGGATGAAATATCTGTTCCAAGATCCTGCAACGGCAACGATAAATATGATACAAAAAAGATACGTTGATATATTTTTCCCTTTCAATAGCAAAAATTGTCCGGCAAAAAACCAGAGAAGATAGCCGATTGCGGGGCCGAAAAAAGAATAGCGATGGTCATACCAGCTCATATTGAAGTTTCCATGGTTCATAAGAAACGGAATACTGGGGATTCGGGCCATGGCAATAAGAGGCGTCATCATGGAACCACAAAGCAGGAAAATAAAAAACAACAAATGTCTCCTCTCGAATTGCCTGTGATAGCCAAGCACCATCATTGAAATAATGGCAAGTGGCAAAAGAAGGAGCAATATGTGATTTTTGGCTACGGCGAAGACCAGGCTACCACCCAAGATTGGAAACAGGACTACGAATTTAAAAATAGAGGTAACCCACAATACAAAATGTATTAGCCCGGGTTGGAGACTTGATTCGTCCACCTTGACGAAATAATTGATTGTCGAAGACAAAATAATAGCTGCGATGACAAAGAATTCCTGGATCAGTAGAGATTTTTCTCGATCTTTCATATGGGCAATGACTCTGGCGACGAAAAGCGGCAGAAAGATGATACAGGCGCCTTCTGAAAAGATGGTTAGAATTATCAGATATTCAAAAGAGGTGTACCGGTATGACAGGTCTTTTATGCCTAAAAGGCCAAGCCACAAGAGTAAAATCCAATGAAGATTGGTCAGGTTTCCAGCTATTTCCGGGAGGCCCGGCAACATGCAGAAAAGCAGGGCGACCAAAATTCGATGGTTTTTTTTATGGATGAGCCATTGATATTCGTCGTTTGTGATCGTTGAGAAGACGAGGCCTGCTATCAAAAAACAGACAATATTGAAAAAATAGGGAGTAGCCTCCAAAGGGAGAAATGTCGAGGTGATGGCGACGATTCTGGGCAAAGTGTGAAAATACCCACCGTATGGTGAAAAAAGTGTTGAAACCGGATTGGTAAGTGCCTGTTGCAAAAATACCGTAGCCTCCTCTGCATACAGATCCGCAGATGTGATGCGATCGATACCCTTGATGAAGAAGATGATAACGATAAACAGGATCGGGTGTTCCAGTGGGATCCGGAGAAAATTCCCAAAAGAGAATCCTTTTCTAGTTTTTGAATTCATTTTCTTGAAAAAGTTGGTGGTAGAGCACGCCAACGGTCTTGGGGGAGTCTGAAGTAGCGAAAGGTTTTGGAGAGGGATTATATCTCCAGGTAACATAAATCAATTCCCGTAGATCGACGATTCCTTTGCTATCAGACAAAGCCTAGCAGATTGGTGTCAGCTGTGCAACTTTAAATCCTGGCCATCATTGTATGTTGTTGATCTTAGGGAAGTGTTTGTTGGGAAACGAGTGATGGGCAATCCTTGATTGCAATATGCCAGCAGGATACTTACGAGTATCATAACAAAAACGGTCATGGTGTAATTGTGGGTTAGGGATGCTTGGAGGAGTAGCCAAGCGGGCTTGATTTACCTGAAACAAAGGAAAAATATATGAATCAACCCCCTCTTTGTTGAAAACCACTTGCATCCAAATACCTGTATTTTCCCGGGGCCGGCAAACGTTGAGGTTCGAAATATCTCAACCTAGACAGTATTTACCACAGTCATGACGGGAAACTCTTCTCTAAACGGGTTTACAGAAGGCCTGAGCGCTTTGTTGACGAAAGGATTGGAAAATGTCTTTGGACCGTCAGTCAACACTCGGGTTTTTGATGCTGTCACATTGGCAGATATAGGCACCATGTTTTGTCTGATGCTGTTTATCCTGATAGCAAACGGGTTGGTAGCAGCGTATCTGCGTCATAAAATAAAAGTCTCAGCCGATTCGGAATCAAAACGAATGCAGCATGGCATCTTCAGGATTCTGAGAAAACCACTGTACCTGATCATTTGGATTTACGGCATCTATTTTGCCGGTACTCCGTTGCTGAATAAATTGCCGGCGGCAGATATTGGGAGGCGGTCCGTTCGCGAATTCTTCACTGTTTTTTTTGATCTCAGTGCTTTTATCGTACTCTTCTGGCTGTTTTTCAGATTGACCCACGTGCTGGAAGCAAGATTGGCGTCATTGGCCGATAAAACCGAAAGCAAAATTGCCGACCTTTTTATCCCTTTGATGGGCAAAAGTTTGCGCGTCATCGTGCTCGTAGTAGGCGTTATCTTTGCTCTCCCGATCCTCAATCTTCCTGGCGAATATGCCGGCATCCTGTCCAAGGGCACCAGCATTTTGCTTATCTTGGCAGTGGCGACTGTTTTGTTTCAGGCAGTGGACCTCGGGGAAAAGGCTGTGCTCGCCCAATACGACATAAAAGCCTCCGACAATCTTTTGGCCCGCAAAATTTATACACAGGTCCATGTCATCAGCAAATCGATCTGCGTGATCATCGGTTTTTTCACGGTAGCATCGATCCTGATGCTGTTCGAGGAGGTTCGGCGTTTCGGGACAAGCCTGCTGGCTTCCGCCGGTGTCGTTGGTATCATCGTAGGTTTTGCGGCCCAAAAAACAATAGCCAATTTGTTTGCCGGCTTCCAGCTTGCTCTGACTCAGCCTATCCGGCTGGATGACGTTGTGATTGTCGAGGGCGAATGGGGGCGCATCGAAGAGATCACTCTGACCTATGTAGTCGTTCATATCTGGGACGACCGTCGTCTGGTTGTTCCGCTCAGCTATTTCATCGAAAAACCGTTTCAAAACTGGACCCGCACCTCGGCGCAGTTGCTGGGGGCGGTTTTCCTCTGGGTCGATTACTCTCTGCCGCTGGATGACCTTCGCAGGGCGCTCAAGGAAATCATAGAACCCAACCCGCTTTGGGATAAACGTTTCTGGAATCTGCAGGTCACCGATACATCCGAACGTGCAATGCAAATTCGAGTGCTGGCAACTTCTGCCGATTCTTCGTCCGGGTGGGACTTGCGTTGTGATATAAGGGAAAAACTCATCACCTACATCCAGCAAAATCATCCGCTGAGTCTGCCTCATTTGAAGGCGGAACTGCGTTCCACTGCAAAACCACCATCCAGTGGATCCGACCTTTAATCTCTTTGCCGGAAAAGGTCGTCTGTCCATTGCATTGTTGCAGGTGCGGCTCTATGGAGGTTTATTTCTGAGGTGCGTTATCGCTTGAAATCAGCTCGATATCCCTGCTCTCAATCCAGCCGCTGCGTCCGGCCTGATCTTCGACGAACGAGTACTTCCCGTGAGTCGACAGAAACTCAACGATACGGCCTTCGCGGATGGTGCCGATGGATGCGGCCTTTGTAAACGGAGAGAGAAGAAGCTTTGCATCATCGGAGATAACCACGGCCTGGTTGAGCTGCCGGTATTGAAAAACGGCACCTGTCGCAGTCGCCAGAAAAAGGATCATGCTGACGGCTCCGAGCAAGTGCCGGAGTTGTTTGCCGTTGGAAAAACGCAGGCTTGCAAGGCAAATCAACGTGAAGACAACGAGAAACAGACCGGCCATCATGGTCCATTGGTCGAGATCGAAAAAGGAGATGATCCGCTGTTCCAGCGGGAGTTCTTCCCGGAAGAGGCCTTGATTTTTTCGAAGCAAATCGAGATTGCCCCGAATGTCGGAGTCTCCTGGCGCGAGGCGCAATGCTCGTTCGTAGTTGAGAATAGCCATGCCGGTTTGTCCGAGTCGGGCGTAGCAGTTGCCGAGATTATAAAGAAGCGGTCCCGAGACCCCGTCTTCGGTGATGATTTTGCCGTAAATTTGCAGAGCTTGGCTGTAGTTTCCGTTGCCATAGAGATTATTGGCCTGTTGAAAGAGCGCTTCTGCCGATTGCCCCTGGGCAGCAAAGGCGTAGCCGGTGAGGGAAAAGAAGAGCAGCAGGATGCTTACGAGTATCACAATGTGAAAAAATCTCGCTAACTTCATTGGTATTCAGAGAGCTCCTTCTGGAGTTGGATTGTGTAATTTCGGATTTGCTTATGGGACAACGTAAAGCTTGCATACGCGCACTGTTCTGCATCTGCGAAGACGCTAAGAAGCCCGGAGGACGGATCGAGTCGGGCCTGCAGGTCGGCAAGAGTGATCGCCGACGGCTCCATCTGCCAGCGATTGCCGAGCACTTCCTGAATGGCCCTGCGGCAAGAGGCAAGATATTCTCTGCTGTCTCCTCGGTCAGCGGCCATTTTCACTCGTTGCATATTGCGAGCGAGGAGTTCCTGCATCTTTTTTTTCCTTCCTATATTGGGATTTCGTTCCAGATGACGGAGATGAATTTTCCAAAAGGAGATGAACAGGAGCAAGAGGACGCAGATGGAGAGCACCACCACAAACCATGTCCTGGCAAAGAGCGGGACGAATTTCTTAACCAGGGTCCCCATTTCCAGATGGATGGGTGCCAATGCCGTCATTGCCTGATTATTCTGTTCCGTCTTCGGAGCGGAATTGGCTGGGGAGGGTGGTGGGGCAGCTGATGCAAGAGCAGGGGCCGATGCGCTCTTTTTTACCGAGAGGGGAAGCGGTCCGCTGTTTAATGTTTCGTATTTTTCCGTCGTCGGATTGAAAAAGGTGAACGTCACAGGAGGAATTTCAGTGACACTGTCATTTTTGACAACGATCGCCTGCTCGAATTTTTTGCTGCCATGGGCAGGATCACCATTCGGTTTGAATTCGGAGGAAGGCGGATAACTCTTCCATTTCGGATCATCCGGGAATTTCGGTGTCTCCACTCGGTCAAAGTTGCCTTCTCCGGAAACAGTCATGGTAAGGGTAATGGGGTCGCCGACGCTCACCTTGTCGGGTTTGGCCGTAACCGAGAGCTTGAAATGTCCTATGGCACCGGAAAAATCAGGCGGCTGGTTTGCCGTGGGCAGTTGCCTTGCTTCAATAGTTATCGGGCTGCTCGTGATCTTGACGTTTTTGCTTTTGTAGCCACCGAAAAAATTCTGAAAGAACTTGTCCTGGAAAATATCTTGATCTCCGAATCCCGAAAAGGGGTTTATGCGTTGAGGAAAGAGCAAGGTGGCATCGAGTTCCAGTGAAAGTGTATGCATTCCTTCCTTTACGGCTGATAGCGTTGTATTCCATGTGAGGACCGAATACTCCGTCCCGTTTACCGTTTCCTCAGTTTGCGGCGGCTTTTGATTAAGCTGCGGCATCACAAAACCGTCTCCCTTCAAAATCGGAAGCGAGTTTATGTTGGTTTTGACGTTCTGGCGGAAATAGGCTTTGATCTGAATCGGAATGTCCTGACCCACCCAGCTCTTCTTCTTTTCCACTTGCACCCGGAGAAAGGCTATCTTGTTTCCTTGGCCGGAACCCAGCCAGGTTGACGGTGCGTTGGCAGTTCCCTGATTGGAAGAGGTGCCGCCTGCTTGGGTTACCTGGAAGGTGAGCGCCTCCGTTGTCATGCTTCCACCACCGGTTACGACCTGGATGGGTGGGATCGTGTATTTTCCGGGCTTATTGGCTTGAACTACATAAGTATATGAAATTGAAGAAGAGAACGAACCATTGATGATTTGAACACGACTGCTCTGACCGCTTCTTTGTATGCTGATTCCTGTGACGTGTGGTATGCGAACATGAGCTGAGCTGTTGCCGTTGACAGTTACGGTCAGGACAGCATTGTCGTCGACAGAGAATTGTGTCGGATTCAACGATGCGGAAATGGATGTTGCCGCATAACCGTGGCGAACCATGAAAGCGAGGCTCGTAAGCAGAAGAACAAGGATCGGAACCAGCCTGCCAATGGGGTTTTTACTTTTCGGCAAACCATGAACGCGCATTACCAGTCTCTCCGAGGTTGATTGTTTTCAGTGTTTTTCCCGAAGTTAGGAACGAAATTCAGCCTTCCTTCGTCATTTTTCAAACTGTCGAGGAGTTGTACGGCATCTTCGCGGGTCATCTTGCCGCCTTTTTGCTGTTGATGGTCGCTGGCAGCTTCATTGCCTTGTTCCACATTCTTTTTTTCTTTTTCGGCTTGGGCATCGCTCTGTTTGGTCATCTGTTTATTCTGCCGATCGCCTGTTTGGGCTGGGGTTTGCTGTTTTTTGTTCCCCGTATTTTGTTTGTCTTTTGACTGTTCGCTTTGTGGTGACGTTGAACTTTGTTCTTGGCGTTGTTTTTGCTGGTCCTTGGTTTCTTCCTGTTTTTTCTTTTGTTGATTTTTATCCGAATTCTGATTCTTTTGCTGTTTTTTCAGCTCCTCAAGTTTTTTTTCAACAAGCTTTTTGTTAAAAATCGCATCTTTGTCATTTTTATTCAACTCAAGACTCGCCGTATAGGAATCCAGCGCCTCCTGCCATTTGCTCAAGGTCGTCCGGCTGTCGGTCTTCAAGGTTTGTTCCCCTTTTCGGTAAAGGGCGTTTCCTCTGTTGTAGTATGCCTGTTCCTGCAGATCCAGGTCTTTTGTTTTCAAGGCATCGGTAAAAGCGGCGATGGCATCGTCGAACTTTTTGTTTTTATAGGCCGCCGTTCCATAGTCGTACTGGAATTTCGCATCGTTTGGATGTTTTTTCGCCAGTTCTTCGTACAGTTTTGCCGCCTTTTGAAAATCTCCGGCGCGATACGCCTGTTCAACATCCGAGGCAAAGGCCGTGTGAGGCTGTACCAGCAGGCCCAGCGCGAAAATGAGAATGAGACCCCCTATGATCGTTTTGTCCTTGGCATGTCGCAGGGTTTTTATAAATGGAAAGGCAAACGGTTTGGATTTTCTGGTACCGATCATAAACTCGACGGAAAAGAAAACAATGGCTGCCGCCAGCGGCCATTGAAAGCGCTCCAGCGGCACCTTATGTCGACGCTCGGTCAATTCTTGTTTGGGAACAAGGGAGAGCTTCTCCTGGTAGATGGTCTGCAATCCCTGTCCCTTGTTGCCGAGAGGGACATAAACGCCGTTTGCTGTTTTGGCGATTTGGCTCAAGGTCGCTTCATCCAAATGGGAAACCACGAAGTTACCCGAAGAGACCTTGAGGAATTTCGTGGTTCCGCCGGAAGTGATGGGAATGATTTCCCCTTCCCGGGTTCCGACGCCCACGGTGTAGATGCGCAAACCTTTTTTTGCAGCCTCTTTGGCTGCCTCCAGAACATCTCCCTGGAGATTCTCACCGTCGGTGATAAGGATCAGCAACTTGTAGTTGGCCTCGTTGTTGAGTACGGTTTCCGCCTTTTTAATGGCTGCGGCGATATTGGTTCCTCCTTTCGGGATGAGGGAGGTGTCGACGGCTTTTAAGGAGTTGTCAAAGGCGCTGTAGTCCCCCGTCAAAGGGCACATCAAATAAGCAGTACCGGCAAAGGGCAATAACCCGACCCTGTCTCCGTTCAGTTGATCAACAAAGTCCATGATCGCGTATTTGGCCCGTTCAAGGCGGTTGGGTTTGATATCCTCGGCCAGCATGCTTTTGGAGGTGTCTACGGCAAAAAGAATATCGATTCCTTTGCGTTTGATGTCTTCCCATCTGAAGCCGTGCTGGGGGCGAGCAAGGGCAATAAAACAGCAGAAGAGAGCGAGGAGCAACAGTACCTTTTTGGCAATTTGTCTTTTCGCCGAGACATTGCGGGTGAGTTTTTCAACAAGGTGGGCGGCGGCGAATTTTTCCAGTGTGGCACGACGGTCTGACTGCAAGCGGTGCAGGAGAAACAGGACTCCAACGCAGACGATGAAGCCCACGGCTATCCAGATTGGTTGAGCAAAGGTCATATCTTTTCCTCGGCGAGCTTACGGAAGACGCTTATTTTCCCACACCAACTCGACTGCGAAGAAGAGCAGTGCGGCCAGCAATGGAATCGGGAAAAGCTCCCGGTAGTGCTCGAAGTTTTTGATTGTCCTGGTGGTTGTTTCCATCTTGTTGATCTCATTGTAGATCTCTTTTAATGATTGGGTGTCCGTAGCCCTGAAATAACGAGCACCCGTCATTTGGGCGACTTTGGTCAATGTGTCTTCGTCGATATCGACTCTGGCCCGGATCAACCGTTTGCGGCCAAAGCTGTCGACAATGGGCATGGGCGCTTCGCCTCTGGTACCGGCCCCGATGGTATAGATCTTTATTTTCAATGCTGCCGCCGCCTCGGCGGCGATAAGGGGCGGCACTTTTCCTGCATTGTTCATCCCATCGGTGAGCAGGATCATGATCCGCGATTTGGCTTTCTCTTCGCGCAGCCGGTTAACGCCTGCCCCGATGGCCGAGCCGATGGCTGTGCCGTCCTCGATCATGCCGATTGACAACGAGTCCAGCCGGTTTTGCAGCCAGTCATGGTCGAGCGTTAATGGACTGACAAGATAAGGTCTGCCGGCAAAGGCAATCAAGCCGATACGGTCATTGGGCCTGGCGTCGATAAACTGATCCACAACGGATTTGACCACATCCAGCCGGTCGACGGGATTTCCGTGCAGTGTGAAATCCATGGCCTGCATGGAGCCTGACACATCGACCGCCAGCATGATATCGATACCGCTCGCCTTGATTTCCGTCGTCGTGTTGCCCAATTGGGGGCGGGCAAGTGCCACAATGAGCAGCCCTAATGTGAGCAGCCTGATGGCCGAGAGAATCCTCCCCGGCCGTGTTTGCCGTCCTCTTGCCAGGGAGGAGGCAATGGTGGTTGTGGAGAATATCAGGGCGGGCGACGGCCCTCGTCTGCCTTTGATAAAGGCGAGCAGCGGGAGAAGAACCAAAAGCCACAACAGATCGGGATGGACAAAGCGCATGTTGAAGTTCCTTTTCTAGTCCGGAGAGACGGTAGGTGGTTTTTGGTTGCTATTCGGCGCCTCGCACCGGCGGGTCGTTTCAATAAAATTCCGGGCGGCAGCCTCCATCCGCATCATATCATCGTTATTTGGGATCCCGTGGGCGAATTTTGCTATATCGCATTGTTCCAGACAGGTCTGCAAATCGCCGGCATGATTTTTTATATCGACCTCGGCGATGGTCGTTCCGTCTTTGAGCCGGGCAAAAAATTCCTGGGTTGTTTGCCTGGTGGAACGTATCTGAAACCGTGCTTCGATGTACCGGCGTAAAATGTCGGAAACCCGCTCGGCATAGACGAGCGACATCTGCTCGGTCATCAACGCTCGGGCCTGATCGAGTTCCGAGAGCGCGACGGCGTCCGGAGAAGGGGTGGGCGCTTGGGGTTGGCGCCTTTTTCTGAGGTACCAAACAAGCAAAGTTGCGAGGATAATTCCCGCCAGAATTGCCGCGGCTGGGATCAGAAAACGGGTGTTGTCCGGCAGTGCCACAGGCCCTTTGATGTCGCGGATGTCAGAGTCTTGCTGGGCGACTTGGGCCGGCGCGTGTCTCTGCAACAGGTTCAGAGGCTGCGAAACCGGAGGGGGGGAGGCCAGTGCATAGGCGTACGGCAACAAAAGAAGCATGAGAAGCAAGTTAAGGCGTCTTAAAACGGATCTCATCGCCCCAGCCTCCTTTTTCTCGTCCCGAAGAATCCTAGAAGAGAGGGGATATAGGGTTGATCGGTGGAGAGTTGAAGCAGGTCGATACCAGCACTTCTGATGGTCTTCAGGACGGTCTTGTGGCGAGCGCTTGCAAGTTCCGCATACCCTTGCCGGATTCCGGGATCCGACGTGTTCAGGTCCACCTGATGGCCGCTTTCGGCATCCTCGATGGTCAGCCAGCCGACATCGGGCAGCTCGCGTTCCCGCGGGTCGGATACGATCATCGCGATGAGGTCATGACGCCTGTTGCCGGTGCGAAGCTTCGGCTGCAGATCTTCGAGCGATTTGTCGAAATCACCGGGCAAACAGAAGTCTGATATCAGAAAAACTACGGATTTTCGTTTACAAACCCTACCGACGAAATCGATGGGCACCTTCAGATCGGTTTTATTGCCCTGCGGCTTGTAAAAGAGGATCTCCCGAATGACCCGAAGAATGTGGGAGCGGCCTTTTTGCGGCGGAATATAGAGTTCGACGAAGTCAGTGAACAGGACAAGACCGACCTTGTCGTTGTTGCGTACCGCGGAAAAAGCCAGCACCGAACCGAGTTCCGCCATCATCTCCCGCTTTGATGCAGTCTTTGAGCCGAAGTCTCCTGAAGCACTGATATCGATGAGCAGAATAATGGTCAACTCTCGCTCTTCGGTGAATTTCTTGACGTGCGGCAAACCGGTTCTGGCTGTTACGTTCCAGTCGATGGTGCGGATTTCATCACCTGGAACATATTCTCGAACCTCATCGAAATTCATGCCGCTGCCCTTGAAGACCGAGTGATAATTTCCAGCCAGGGTGTCGTTGACCAGGCGGTTGGTGCGGACTTCTATCTGGCGGACTTTCTTGAGGATTTCTTTTGTGAGTTGTGCTTCCATGGCCTACGGTACCGGGACGGTGTCGAGTATCTTGCGGATAATGTCTTCGCTGCTAACCGCTTCCGCCTCCGCTTCGTAGCTGATACGCAGGCGGTGCCGCATGACGTCGAGCGCCGCTGCTTTCACGTCGTCCGGCGTCACATACCCCCGTCCGGCAAGGTAGGCAATGGTTCTTGAAACCGCCTTCAGATTAATGGTCGCCCGTGGAGAAGCGCCGGTTTCGATATATTCCTGCAGGTCAAGCTGGAAGGATTTGGGGTCGCGGGTGGCGTAAACCAGGGAGACGATATAATCCTTAATCTTGTCATCCATATAAATGGAGTCGACCACCTTGCGGGCGGCCAGGATATCGGCGGGGCTGATCACCGGGTTCACCTGAATGGCCGAATCGGTGTGGTCCATCATTTCCAGAATCTGCCGCTCTTCAGCGATGCTCGGATATTTGACGACCACCTTCAGCATGAAACGGTCGACCTGGGCTTCCGGGAGCGGGTACGTTCCTTCCTGTTCGATGGGGTTCTGGGTTGCCAATACCAGAAAGAGCTCCGGAAGCTGAAAACTCTGTTTGCCGATGGTGACTTGTTTCTCCTGCATTGCCTCAAGCAGGGCGGACTGGACCTTGGCCGGGGCTCTGTTGATCTCGTCTGCCAGGATCATCGAGGAAAATATGGGTCCCTTTTTGATTATGAAGGAAGTATCCCGAGGGTTGTAGATCTCTGTGCCTATGATGTCGGCCGGCAGCATGTCAGGGGTGAATTGAATGCGTTTGAAATCCGTCTGAATTGCCGTGGCAAGGGTCTTGACGGCCAATGTTTTGGCGAGTCCCGGCAGGCCTTCAAGTAAAATGTGACCGCCGGTGAGCAGTCCGACCAGCAGGCGTTCGATCAGGTGGTGCTGACCGATGATGACTTTGGCCATCTGTTGGCGGAGCAGGCCGAGCCAGGCGGAGCTGAGCTTTACCTGTTCGTTGATGGCCTGGATCGACGTGAAAACATCACCTCCCGGATGACTTGCTCCGGGAACCGGAGGTGAAGGGGGGCCTGCGATGCCTGGTTGTCCATCAGATGTATTGAACATGGGAACTCCTCTTGGGTGGTGCATATTTGCTTTGCGGTTGCGAGTATACAGTAATGTGGTTCGAATATAATATGTGAACATTGCCGAAACCTTACAACAACATTACAATGCTGTAATGTTTCTTGGCGATAGTTGCCTTCTCCTTACATGATTCCAGGAGTTACCATGTCCGATCATTCCAATTCGTTGACGTCGATCCTGTTTGCCTTAGGCGCCAACATGGCGATTTGCGTAGCCAAACTCGGGGCGGCGTTTTACACTGGTTCCGGAGCGATGCTGGCCGAGGGAGTCCATTCCTTTGCCGACAGCGGTAATCAGCTCCTGCTCTTAGTTGGACTCAAACAGGCGAAAAAGCCGCCAACACCTGAATATCCCCTGGGGTTCGGAAAGAGCATCTACTTCTGGTCGTTCATTGTGGCCTTGATGATGTTCAGTATGGGCGGCGTCTTTTCCGTCTATGAGGGGATTCACAAGCTCCAGCAGCCGGAACCTTTGACGACACCTTGGATTGCCATAGGGGTGTTGATTTTTTCCATTATTGCCGAAGGAGTGTCGCTCTGGGGTTGTCTGCGGGAGGTGGACAAGGTTCGAGGGAAAAGAAGTCTAACCCGGTGGTTTCACCAAAGCCGGGAGAGTGAGCTGCTTGTGGTTTTCGGTGAGGATATGGCCGCCCTGACCGGGCTTGTGTTTGCCTTTGCTGCTATTTTGGCAACACTTGTGAGCGGTAACCCTGTCTATGACGCCGTGGGCTCCATTGCTATCGGCGTTCTGCTGATTTTTGTGGCGGTGCTGGTCGGCTTGGAGGTCAAGAGTCTTCTCATCGGTCAGGGTGTTGATCCGCAAGTCCATGCCGAGATGGTTGCCTTTTTAAATTCCCAACCGGAAATCCGCAGGGTGTTTAATCTGATAACCTTGCAACTTGGTAAGGATGTGATGGTCGCGGTTAAAGCCCAGATGGAGGAATTTGCTACGCAATCCGAAATGATTCAGGCCATAAACAATTGCGAGGTGCGGTTGAAAGATCGATTTCCGCAGGTTCTCTGGTCTTTTTTCGAACCTGATGAACGGGATTGACCTTTGTTACAGTTTTTCAAGACGATATCTGAGCGTGGCCCGCGAAAGCCCCAGCTTTCTCGCGGCCTTGGAAACATTGTGGTTGGTGATCTCCATGGCCTGCTTGATGCACGAGTTTTCCAGTTCTTCCAGGTCGATGCCGTCCTCCCTGATGGCCTGGGATACGATCTGGTCGAGGTTGAGGGGACCCTGCGGTTTGTCCTGGACCTCACTTAAGATTACGTGCCGGCAGGTGATCTGATCGCCCCCGGAGAGGATCATTGCCCGTTCCAGTACATTGCGGAGCTCGCGGATATTTCCTTTCCACGGGTTGTCGAGCAGCTTCTGTATGGATTTTTCGGTGAGCACCGGGGGTTTGCGGCCGAAAGCGGCGCTGAATTCCTTTAGAAAATAGTTGGATAACAGAGGGATGTCGTCCTTTCTTTCTCTGAGAGGAGGGATACGGATGGGAAAGACATTGATTCGATAGTAAAGATCCTCACGAAACGTCCGTTCCGCCACCAGTTTTCTTAAGTCCTTGTTCGTAGCTGCAATAATCCGCACATCCGCTTTAATGGATTTATCGCCGCCCAGGCGTTCGAATTGGCGCGATTCCAGCACCCGCAACAGCTTGGCCTGGACATTGAGCTCCATATCTCCGATCTCATCCAAAAAAATCGTTCCGCCGGATGCCAGTTCGAATTTCCCTTTCTTCCGTTGATGAGCCCCTGTGTAGGCCCCTCGTTCATACCCGAACAGTTCGGCTTCAAGAAGGGCGGATGGAATGGCCGCACAGTTGACCGGCAGAAAGGGGCCGTTGGAACGTGGGCTGTTGATGTGGGTGGCTCGGCTCAACAGCTCTTTGCCGGTGCCGCTCTCCCCGGTTATCAGCACAGTGGTATCGGTGTGCGAGACTTCTCCTGCGAGACGCAGGATTTCGCAGATCTGCGGTGAGTTGCCGATGATGTTGTTGAAGTTATATTTTCCTTCGATCTCCTGCCGGAGGTATTGCACTTCAGAGGTCAGCCGGCTGATTTGCAGCGCTTTTTGCACGCAGGAGCGAAGCCTTTCCTCCTTGAACGGTTTAGTTACATAGTCGAAGGCGCCAAGACGGATGGCCTCCACCGCATTGTCGATGCTGCCGAAAGCGGTGATGATGATTACAGGAACGTCGGGCCGCTTCTCCTTAATGTATTCCAATATTTCCATACCGGTCTTTTTCGGCAGTTTCAGATCAGTGATTGCCATATGAATGGTTTCGCGCTCGAAGATCTCGACAGCTTCCAGCCCGTCGGCCGCCTCGAAAATTTGCACATCCAGGTCGCTCAGCATCATTACCATTACCTGGCGCATCCTGGTTTCATCTTCCACTATCAATAGATTAGTCAGCAAAATGCTTCTCCTTTAAAATACAGGGAAAAAACAGGAAAAAGGTCGTTCCCTCTCCAACTTTGCTCAAGATTCGAATATGGCCGTTATGCAGCCGAACGATCTGGGAAACGATGGACAGGCCCAGTCCGATCCCGTCGTCCCGGAAGCTGACGAAAGGATCAAGAATCTTGTCGAGATGCTCTTCGGCAATGCCGCAGCCTTTATCCTCAATGGATATGATCAGCCAGTTGCGCGGAGCTGCAAAGGGATTGCCCAAGGAGATCCGGTCTTTTTCCTGCTCCAGGACCGCGGGGTCTTGTTCCACTCTGACCCTAACGGTGATCGGGCCGCCCTCCGGCATGGATTTCATCGCGTTGATCATGATATTCCAAAAAACTTGACGGATTTGATCGCCGTCGGCTGAAAAGAGCGGAGTTTCGTCGGGGAATTCTTTTGAGATGGTAAATCCGTCCTCACGGTAGCGTTCCTCTGTGGCCGACAAGGTTTCCTCCAGCAGCTGAACGATATCGGTCTCCTGAAAGGAAGGTGAGACGGGCCGCGCAAAGGCCAGAAAGGATTTTAAAGTATTATTGAGCCGGGCAACCTCGTCTATGATGAAGCGTGCCGCTTTTTCTCTCATTTCCCATGGGCGCTCCCCATTGGCTACGATCTGGGCCGAGCCTTGGATCACGCCCAACGGATTTTTGATTTCATGGGCGATGCCGGCTGTCATCTTGCCCACAGCAGCAAGCTTCTCCTTTTCCGCCAACTCGGCATATGTTTGCTTTAGCTCGGCAAGACTTTTTTGTAGTGAAAAGGCCATCTTGTTAAACGATCCAGCCAAGGCGCTTGCAATGTCGGGATCTTCAATCTCGACTTTGTAGTCCAGATCTCCTCGGCTAATCCGCTCGATTCCCTGCTGCAGTGCATGCAGGGGGCGGATTATGGTCATAGCCAGGAGATAGCTGAGAAAGCTCGACAGCAGGATTCCCACGAGAACAAGTGTATAAATGGTCTGTTTAATGAAGCGTAGGTTCTTCATATAATCGGAGACCGAAATGGTCACCCCGACCGTCCAGTCCATACCGGGATAATCAGTGGAAGCGGTAAAAAAATTAGCACCTTGATAGTTGGTCATGCCGAATGACTTGCCCTTGTTCTTGAGATCGGCGATGCAGGTCCTTAACAAATCGATATGGTCAAGATCCCATGGCAGCTGGACAAGTCCGGGATGAGCAATGACATAACCCTTTTTGTTTTCGAAAATGTAAGCGACTCCCTGCTTGCCGATGTCAATACCTTTCAAAAACCGCGAAAACGCGGAAAGATCGATGTCGATCCCGCAAACTCCCTGCAATACCTTATTGGCATCGAAGATCGGTGCCGATACAGTGATGCCGGGTTTCCGGGTCGAGGCGAACAAATAGACATCGGCCCAGTGAAAGTCGTTGGCGTGAACGGCCCCCTGATACCATGGGCGGATTCGCGGATCGTAGGTCGAATGGACCTCGGGAATTTGTGGTGGGACCATCAGAAAACGACCCTGTTTATCGCCGTAGTAAATATTTACAAACTCAGGATGTCCCTGTTTGAATAGACTGAAATACCTGAGTAACTCTTTTTTGTCGGCAGGATCGACCAAATGGTTTTCGATAAAGGATTTGATCAGCATCACATTGTAGGTGTGCTGTGCCAAAAAGAGATTAACCCTTTTTGAGATCTGGTCGGCCATGCTAATGGTAAACTGCTGCATTTGATTCTCGGCAACCTTTCGGGCCTGGAGGTACCCGATATACCCGGTGCCGGGTATGAAGATGAAGATCACCAGTGCCAAGGCCAGAAAAATCCGGAAATGAAAGGAATGCCGGTAGCGATTGAAAAGTTTCTTCCCCATTATCGGCTTCCCCCACCTTGCGGATGCAATCTTGGCAAAACCGATCGAATATCGTTTTGCAGGGCGGTGTCAACGGTAGTTTGACGGAGATAGGCTTCGGCATAGGGGACTATCTCTTGGCTCAGGTCATTTCGTTGAAGCAGGAGTTTAAGCGCAATGCCCTCGACTTGTTTGTTTCGGTCTCCATTCCAGATTTCGAAAAAGGCTTTTTGGGCAGTGGAGGCGTCGTCTGCGTGTCGTATAATCTCGATACGGGCGAGATCTGCCCAGAGTGGATTGGCCGTCGTTTGATCTTTTTTGTCTGCGGAGCTCTGCGGAGTGATAAAGGTCACCCAGGGAACGGCCGGGGTGAGATTGAGACGTTCGTCCGGGTAGTTGTTGACGACGGTTCGATACATCATCAGACCCTTTGGGCAATCCCCGAGCAGATCACACGAGATCCATCCGATGTACCAGGTCGCCTTGGCGCAGATTTGAGGGAATTCATGAAATTCCTTTATGATCTGTTGATAATGATCAATTGCTTCTTTGCATTTTTCCGTTGTTGCCAAACGGTAGTCTCTGCCCAGCACGAGGTAGGCCAGATCAAGGGCAGCTGCTCCGTTTTGTTCCGTGGCTTTCGGGAAAAACCGGGCAACCGCGGCAAGGGCGGCCTTTTTTTCCTCCAGGCTTTCAAACCAGGAGTGCGTGTAGTTGAGTTGCTCTTCCGCTGAAGGAAAGACCGGCACCTTGAAACCATCAACCTGAACCACGGACGGCATTTTCCGGTTGGTCATCAAAGCGGAAGAGGATTGCCTTTGTTTGCAGCCTGATAGGCTCAGAAGCAAAAGCATCGCCAGCATCGCCGGCAGAACATTACGATAAGAGAACATCACCAGATGATTTCAATTTGTTTTATCTCTCCAAGGCGTCTCTATCTTTGAGAGTAAGCAAACGACACGCCAAGTTGCAAGAATTTTGCCTCTCTTTAACTTTTATCTGCATTTTCTCTTCGCACCTTTCCAAGAAACCCTATTATTGTCTTTTTTAATGCTTTTCTCTTGTAACAACGCACACGATGGCAATGGGAACGCGCAAGAGGGTTCAGTGCCGGTCTATCGATGATCTCTTTTTTAAGAGTTGGAATAGTGTTCGACTAAAGCAAGTATTTTCGGGGTATTTTGAGTTGAATTTTCAGTTAAGGAGAACCCGGCCGAGATTTTTGAGACAGTGTTGCATCTGGCTTTTTTGTGCAAAAGTGATCAAATGCTCAAATTGATATTGCAGTAAGCGGAATAACACTGTTTTTTTCTACCGTCAAGTCCTGTTCCCTGCTGGAAATGATGAAATGATCAAATCCTTGCATTAAGTCTCTTGCATCTTTTTTTTCCTTCACTGTCAGACCCGTTCGATATATCCGACAATTAACCGATTGTTCGGAAGAAATAATCATAGGGTTACAGTCTAAAGATTTCTAAAAATTTTGGCATATCTCTTGCTCTTCCTGGAACAAAGAATCATTGCATGCCTGTGTGGATTGTCACCAGAAATACAACATGATGGGTATGCAATTGGTGTAACGATGTTTATTGTGGTTTACGTCGGTTAACGGATGCCCTTATTGCCGAAAATTCAGCAATAAGGGCATGGCGGAAGGGCATGGCGGTGCGGCGTTTCACCACACTGCCGTCAGATGTAAAGATACTTCCCGGTATTCCACGATTATTCGGGAAAAAGAAGCATGAGAAATCCCTGCATTGTTTCGGGATAGCAACACATAATGAGGAAGTTATGGCAAAGAAGAAGTTAAAGGAGCATCTGATCAATCGGGA
>JBJKQT010000292.1:0-23141 GCA_046705065.1 Desulfocapsaceae bacterium | reverse complement strand
TATTATGACATTTTCAAGAAGATAGGGTCAAATTTTATTTGCCGACTTTTCCTTTTTAGGCTCATCAGGCTAAAGCGTACTTATATACAATACAGCAGGAGGCAAAGTTTATCGATGGAGGACGCATCGCGGAGGCCCGCCGGGGCACCACATAAACATAAGGCCCGAAGGGTTGCGGACAGGACGTCCGCAACTGACAGCAGGCCATGGACGGCCTGTCTGTCAGCCGTGGTGGACAGACGATGAGGCCGGAGAGCAGCGTCCGGAAGCGATGAACTTTGCCGGATTTTTACTTTCAACTTTACCAAAGTATGCATAATCCGGAAGAACCTAAAAGGGCAATTTTTCAAGGTGGCCTTAAATATTATATCTGGCCAGCTTTCTATAGAGGGTTTTTCTGCTGATCCCTAATGTCTCCGAGGCTTTTTGCCGGTTGCCGTCAAAAAATTTAAGGATTTTCAGGATATGTTTTTTTTCCACCGACTCAAGGGTAAGAGCCGCCTGGCCGTCTTCAGCGGCCGAAACCAGTTCTCTGGGCAGACAACGTTCGGTGATGATATTGTTCTCGGAGAGAATGATCGAGCGCTCGATGACATTGCGCAGCTCCCTGACATTGCCCGGCCAGCTATAACGGAGGAGACAGTCCATGGCGCTGTCGACAATCCGATAAGAGGAATTGTCAGGGCTGAGCCGTGTCAGAAAAAAGTTCACCAACAGTGGCAGGTCTTCCTTGCGCTCCCTGACGGAAGGAATCTGAATATTAAAAGCATTGATCCGATGAAAAAATGCCTCGTTGAAACGTCCCTGCTCCACCTCCTCAGCCAGATTGCGGTTTGTTGCAAACAAGAAGCGGACATTGACCTTACGCTCTTCCTTTTCTCCGACTCTCCTGAAGGTTTGAGTCTCCAAGGCCCGGAGCAGCGACGCCTGGACCCCCATGGGCAACTCGCCGATCTCATCGAGGAACAGCGTGGAGTCATGGGCATAGGCCATGAGCCCTTCCCGGGAGTCGACAGCCCCGGTGAACGAGCCCTTCATATGTCCGAACAACTCGCTTCGAGCCAGCTCTTTCTGCAGCGACGCACAGTTCTTGACGATCATGGTTTTCGTGCTGCAGGCGGACTGCTGATGAATAAGCCGGGCGATGACATCCTTGCCGACACCGGATTCGCCGGTGATCAGTACCGGTATCTTTGCTGGAGCCACCTTGTTGACTAGAAATTTTATGTCGCGGATAGCCTGGGAATTGCCGATAAACTGTACCGGTTCGAGCCCGCTGCTCTGACGAAGTATCGAGTTTTCACGCGACAGCAGAACCCGTTGGTGGGCTTTTTCAACCACCAGATCGAGACGTTCCAAATTGAATGGTTTGCGGATAAAATCACAGGCGCCCAGCTTCATGGCCTTCACCGCGCTGTCGATATCGCCGTGCCCGGTGATCATCACGACCTCTATATGGGGCACCGAATCTCTGATCTCGATCAACAGATCCAAATCCCTCACATCGGGCAGTCGCAAATCCATGATAATCACGTCAAACCAGTGGTTGCGGACCATTTCCTTTGCTTGAGTGGCGGAGGCCGCCGTCAGCACTTTTCGCTGCTCGGTTGCCAATTCCTTTTGCAACAGTCTCCTGATGGATTCCTCATCATCGATGACCAATATCGAATATGTTTCTTTATCCATTACAGTTGTAATCCCGGAAGAGAGACGGTAAAGGTGGCACCTTGCCCTTCATCGCTGGCCACGCTGATCTCTCCTTGATGATTTTTAACGATTGAATAGCATGTGGACAAACCGACTCCGATACCTTTCCCCACCGGTTTGGTGGTAAAAAACGGCTCAAAGAGCTTGCCTTGCAACTCGACGGGAATCCCGCAACCTGAATCGTTGACGATGAGATCGACGCCGTTATTTTCTCCTGTACAGGTGGTGACACGGATATCTCCGCCTTCTCCGATGGCATCCAGCGCATTGGTCAACAGATTGATGATCACCTGTTTCAGTTGGGATTCATCTCCCATGATCATCGGCAGCTGGGTTTGCAAATTGGTTTTGATGGTCACATCATGCTGTTCTTTAAAGCGGTGCTTGAGGAGAAAAAGCGTGTCACTGACACACTTGTTCATATCGACGGGGCAAAGGCTCGAGGCCACCGGGCGGCTGAAGGTCAGAAGGGTCTGAACGATATCCCGGCAGCGAAGGCATTCCTTGATGATCGTTTCGGTATATTCGGTAAAGTCTTCCACCAGCTCCGGTTCCACCTTTCCTTGGATACGGGCAATCCTGCGATGCAACCCTTCGGCAAAGCCGCTGATTGCCGCCAAAGGATTGTTGATTTCATGTGCCACGCCTGCTGCCAGAGCCCCCACCGTAGCCATTTTCTCGGCCTGATAGAACTGAGCTTGATACTCTTTTTCAAGAGTGACATCCCGTTTAAAAATGAGCACATTGCGTTCCCCGGTGGGCTCGGTTTTCAACGGGGAGGCGATAATATCAAACTGCCTGAATTTATTATTTACTTTATAAATACAAACATCTTTGACGATTTGATCGAGATCAAGGGCGCGGCGTGCCGGACAGTCTTCACAGCTGCTGTTGGTGCCCCTGAATATCTGATAACAGGTGCGGCCGATGGGATCGATCCCGGGAAACCATTCGGTGAAAACGTGGTTGACCTGCTGAATCCTCAGGTCCTCGGTTAAAACCAGCATCAAATCCGTAATCCCGTCGAGCACCGCCTGGATCTCACGGCGTTTTTTTACCAATTCCCTATTGGAATTCCTCAGTTGTTCCACTTTCTGCTGCAGATCCTGGTAGAACCCAAGCTTGCAGTGCTCGATCCCGACAAGATCTTCCAGTGTCGTCTGGAGTTTCATCACCATACCTCTTCACAAATTGTAAGCAGTTCCTCCCATGAGGCGGGACGGGGATTGGTCAGATTGCAGGCATCGTTGACCGCCATCTTGCAGATGGGTTTGAGAAAATGTTTATCCTTCTTGTCTATCTCCTGGCTGAGTTTCAAAGACACATTAAACGATGCAAAAAACTCTTCTAATCTTTCGATGCCGGCAAGAGCGGTATCGCGGGCCGATCCCACCGTCCGGTTGAGGATGACCCGGCCGATCTCGCCGAACTTTTCCTCTGCATAGTCAAGATTGAAGCGCATGACGGCGGTAAGCAGGATAGGATGAACCACTCCGTGGCGCATATCAAAATGCCCGCCAAGCGAATGAGCCAGCGCATGCTCCGCACCGAGACTGGCGTTGCTGAAGGCCATGGAGGCGGCAACGGCTGCTGTACTCAATTTCTCAAGACAGTCAAGAGATCGGGTTTCCACTGCCCGAGGGAGGTAGTTGAGAATGAGATCGATGGCCTTGAGGGACTGCATTTCTGTGAACGGCGAGGCAATGGTCGACGTATAGGCTTCAATGGCATGCGCAAGGGCATCGATGGCGGACTGGATGATAAGTGTTTCGCTCTTCGTCCGCAGGATGAGTGGGTCCACGATGGAAATGTTCGGCACCAGGGTACGGGTGATTATGGACATTTTCACGGCCCGTTTAACGTCGGTGATAATACAAAACTGGGAGATATCAGAACCGCTGCCCGCCGTCGTCGTAATCAACACCATGGGCGGCAGCGGACGGCTGACCCTGTTGGCCCCTTCATAATCCCGTATCTTGCCGCCGTTGCTGGCAATAATGGCAATACCCTTGGCTGTATCCAACGAGCTTCCGCCGCCGATGGCAATAATCACGTCGGTGCCGTTTTTCAGATAGAATTCAGCTCCCTGTTCAACTTGAAAATCTCGGGGATTGGGAGTGACTCCGGGATAGTAAACCCATTTAATCCCTTCCTTTTCCAAAATATCCATCAACCGTTGCACCCAACCTGCCTGCTCGATACCCGAGTCGCTTACCAGAAAAACCTTTTTAGCTCCAAGGCGTAAGGCGCATTGCCCGGCATAGTTCAGACTGCCTCTCCCGAAAATAATCTCGGGAATGGCAAATTTGGTAATATCCATTCGTTGTTCTCCTCAGTTTGATCGTCGCCTGCCATCTTCTTTTCCGGGAATTTGACAGGATTTTGATGAAATCCGTCTTTGCAAAAAACTTTGAACCCGACACCGCCTGAACAGATGAGAAATCCGGGCTAAAGAAATTTATGTAATTTTTCGGCTCGGTTGTCAATAGCATGAACAGTCGAATCTTTCCTTACATGGGGTAAAAACGGGATCATTGCACTAAGGTAAAATGTGTTTATCATTATACCAAAGCATTTTCATGTTCGTTTCAAAACAATTTTCAATTTTCCACACACACAAACCTAACCTTTTAAAGGAGAATTGTTATGAAAGATGCTTCCAACCTCCATCAAAAAGTACAAAATCTCTGCGATTGCTATGCAACAACCGATCCACTTAAAGAGATGTCCGAGGTGCCACGCGATACCGATACCGATGAAGCTGCTTTGAAATGGATCGCCTTGGCCGTTCTGCACGGGATTAACCACAATGCCGAGGAAATCTCGATTTCAACAACTTCCAACGGAAAGGTAAAAGTTACTGCCGAATATAGAAAAGCGGAATTACCCACTCCCGGTCCGGTGGTCGGTGAAAAGATCATTCAGGCCATCAGAAACATGACCGCCATTGAGGGCCCGAATGAAAAGGCCACACTCGCCTTTGGCGTTCGCAACAACAGTATGGATTTGAAAATCAAAGCACGCCGTGAAGGGAAAGACGAACAAGTCGTCATCGTCTTCCCGTGAATTGGACATTACGTTAGCCGTTACCCTGATTCGATGACCGGCCCGAAAACCGCATCGGATCAGGAACCGGAAACCAATCCTGCAAGCCGCCTCCGGGAAAAATTACATTTTAAAATTATTTCACAATGATTCTTTTCCAAAATCAGGATCTTCGTTCGAAATCAAGGCATGCTAAAAAATTTCACCGCAGGCATACAGGCAATATTCCGAAAATAAAATTTTGAGCATACTGCAGAGTTTGAGTGAAAAGACAATTTTGCAACAGGCTCTTTTGTCAAATCATTGTTCCTTGAAGTCCAGTATTTCACGAACTGAGGAAGCCAGTTCCTGCATCACGAAAGGTTTAGAGAGAATTTTACGAATACCGAGTTCCCATGCTTTCTTGCTGACATTCTCGTCGGAGTAGCCGCTGCAGAGGATAATCGGGATATCGGCCCTGATCTTGTGCAATTCCGCGGCCAACTCCATGCCCGTCATGCGCGGCATCGTCTGATCGGTCAGGACCAGGTGAAACGAATCAGGTTGGGAACGAAATATTTCAAGCGCATCAACGCTTCGCTGAACGGGTACAACCTGATAGCCAAGGGCATGCAGCATTTCAGACGCCACAGCAACCACAAGCTTTTCATCATCAACAACCATGATCCGTTCATTGCCAAGCCCCGGAACCGGTTCCTGAAAGTGCTCCGGGAGCTCTTCCATGCCTTCAATCCTCGGAAAAAAGATGTCGAAGACGCTTCCTTTATCCGGCTCACTCCTGACAATGATCTTGCCGCCATGACTTTTGACGATTCCATGAACCACCGACAGACCGACGCCGACGCCCTCTCCCGTACTTTTGGTGCTGAAAAAGGGCTCGAATATCCTCTCTCTCACACTCTGGTCCATGCCTTCTCCGGTATCACTGACTGTTAATAAAAGATAGGCTCCTGAACGTAATTCAGGATGCACAAAGGCCTGTGTGTCGTCAAATTCCACGTTTTTAAGACCGATTCCGAGAACTCCGCCGGATCTGCGCATGGCATGGGCGGCATTGGTACAGAGATTGACTATAACCTGATGTAATTGGATGGAATCACCAAGGATCAAAGAGTCCTTCGCGTCGAGGTTCGGCTGAATGGTAATCGTCGCAGGCAATGTTGCCCGCAACATCTGCAGAGCATCCTCAATGACCGCGCTCACTTTAAGCGGCCTTCGTCTCTGCACACCCCGGCTGCTGAAAGCAAGTATCTGTTTGACAAGGTCTCTGGCACGGCCGCATGCTCCCAAGGCCTGCTCCATGCGAATTCTGGTTCGGCTTCCGTTATCCGCTTCGAGATACTCCATCTCGACCAACCCCATCACAGCCGCCAAAATGTTATTGAAATCATGAGCGATCCCTCCAGCCAAGGTGCCGAGGGCGTCCATTTTCTGTACACGCTGAAGCTCACGTTCCAGCTTTCTGAAACGGCTCATATTCCGACCCACAGCAACCCAATGGGTGATTTTGCCTGAACTGTCTTTAATGGGAGAGATGTTCCCTTCTATCTCAAAATCAGCACCGTTTTTCCCTTTATTGATGATCACTCCCACCCAGGTCTCACCTTGATCCAGGGTGTCCTTCATCCTCTGAAAAAAGGTTTTGTCATGCTGATCGCTTCTGAGATATCGCATCGGGCGCCCTTTCAACTCACTGCAAGCATAGCCTGAGGATCGTTCAAAAGCCGGGTTGATATAGAGGATTGTACGGTGGCTGTCCGTTATCAGGACATTATCCTCCGTCTGTTCTATGACCGTACTGAGCAGAATTCGCTCTTCCAGTCTGTGGTCGGGTCCGCTCAGGGAAAGCTCATTCCCTTCATCCTCTCCCTCGGGGTGGGCCTCATTCTTAGTATTTCCTCCAGAATCCGCACCGGTTGTCTGTACCGGGTTTTCTGCTCTGTCAACCAGCCTGTCTGCATAAAAAAACACAGTCAAACAACCGAGAGCGGTCATACTCATTCCTGTTCCGATTACAACTAGAATTGAGACTCCTTCGGTAGAAAATGGGGAGAAGTCATTGACAATGACACACAAAAGAAAATTCGCTGTTAAAACGGCAAAGACTATTCCCAAAAAGGGACGCCACCGTTTTTTTACAAAGAGAGATCCTTTCTGCATTCCATCCCTCTCAAATACTGACATTTCAAAGACAACCCAAGACACCCTCTATTCTTCAGGATACATAAATCCACCGAAAGTGCAAATTTCTCCTTTTCGTTAATAGTCCTTGCATATTTCACGGATTGAGATGATCTGCCAGCCAAGAAGACTGACTTTCGGAAGGCTTTACGTGAGAATGCTTTTCTTAAAAACGACACGGATAACAGGCAACAGAAGAGAAACCAATTTCTTCAACCGATGTTTCAAGATCAACGGACCCGCATGAATGCGGGTCCGTTGTGTTGGGTGGGATTATTTTTCAAGTCGAACGGCGCAGACCTTTGCCTCGATGATTTTACAGACAGGGTCCATGGCGTCGTTGGTCAGCAAATTTGCTGCTGCTTCCTTGTAATGAAACGGAATGAAAACAACGTTTGGTGGAACTATTCCGGAAACCCGAGCTTTCAAATCGATGGTCCCACGGCCGGAACTTACCTTCAGATGATCGCCGTTTTTAATATTCAAACCATTGGCATCCACAGGGTTGATCTCGATATAAGCCTCGGGCGCCACCGCATTCAAGCCGGCCGAGCGTCTGGTCATTGTTCCGGTATGGTAATGGAACAATTCCCTGCCCGTGGTCAGCATAAACGGATATTCACTATCCGGAAGCTCCTTGGACAGTATCTGCGGAACGGCGGTAAACAGTGCCTTGCCTCCTTTTCGCGCAAACACTTCCTCGAACAGATATTCAGTTCCAGGATGTTCGGCACTCGGGCATGGCCAATGCAGGCTTCCCTTCTCGAGACGATCATAACTGATCCCTGCAATACCCGGCCACAGAGAGGCGGCTTCGGCAAAAACTTCGGCCGCCTTGGAGACGGCGCCCGATGCTTGTTTTCCCTCGAGACGTCTGTATACCATATCGATAATGCTCAGATCGTCCTTAGCCTGGCCGGGTGAAGCGATAGCCTTCCTCACCCTCTGGATACGCCTCTCCGAACTGGTGAACGTACCCTCCTTTTCTGCAAAGGAACCGCCAGGCAAAACCACATCGGCCAGCTCTGCAGTCTCGGTCAGAAAAATATCCTGAACAACAAGGAACTCCAGATTTTTAAACGCCTTTACGGAATGGCTTGTATTGGGATCCGACAGGGCCGGATTTTCGCCGAAGATATACATCCCTTTCAATTCACCTGCCAGCATGGCACCCGTCATCTCGGTTGCGGCCAGGCCCGGTTTATCGGACAAGGTCGCGCCCCAGGCGGACTCGAATTTCTTCCGGATCTCCGGATCGGCGACACTCTGATAGCCGGGATAGACATTGGGCAGACAGCCCATATCGCAGGCGCCCTGCACATTGTTCTGCCCCCTGAGCGGATTGACCCCGGCTGCTCTCTTGCCGAGATTGCCGGTCAACAAGGCAAGGTTGCCCACAGCGTGGACATTATTTGTCCCCATGGAGTGCTGGGTGATGCCCATGGCATAGTAGATCCCCGCATTGTTTGCAGAGCCGAAGATCTCGGCTGCCTTACGGATATCCTCCGCCGGCACCCCGGTAACCTCGGCGCCAAACTCGGCTGTGAAGGGTTCCAAAGATTTTTTAAAGGTCTCGTAGTCCTCGGTTCGGGTTGCTATGAAGTTTTTGTCTTCGAGCCCCATTTCGAGGATGACATGCATGATCGAATTCAAAAGAACCGAATCCGTACCCGGTTTATGCCTGAGCCAGAGTGCGGCAAATTTAACAAGGGGAATCTTGCGCGGATCGGCGACGATCAGCTTGGCCCCCCTGGCTACCGCCTCCTTCATCCGAAGACCGATGATGGGGTGATTTTCAGTGGTATTGGATCCGATTACCAACAGAGCATCGTTTTCGGCGATTTCAGCCACCGAATTTGTCATTGCGCCGGAACCGAATTTGGCGGCCAGACCGGCCACCGTGGCGCTGTGTCAGTAACGGGCGCAGTGATCGACATTGTTGGTGCCGATTCCTGCGCGAAACATCTTCTGGAAAAGATAATTCTCCTCGTTGGTGCACCTGGCGGATGCCAGACCTCCGAGTGCATCCGGCCCGTATTTTTCTTTGATGCCGCTCAACCTGGAAACAACGACATCCAAGGCTTCATCCCAGGTCGCAGGTTCGAGCTGTCCGCCCTTTTCCCGCCGGATAAGCGGGGTGGTCAACCTATCTCCGCGATTGATAAAGTCAAAACCGAACCGGCCTTTGACGCAAAGCCAGCCGCGATTATGGGAAGTCGGCTTGGAGGAAACCCTGAGCACCTTATCGCCATGGGAATGCAGGGTAATATTGCATCCACAGCCGCAATAGGTACAAGCTGTATCCGTTTCTTTCATGCTGTTCAACCGCGGCTGACCGGCCCACATTTTGCCGGAAAGGGCTCCGGTGGGACAAATGGAAACGCATTGGCCGCAGAACTCGCAATTCAGATCTTTTTCGAATGGGGGACAAACTTTGGCCTCGAACCCGCGGTTGGAGTATCCGATTGCCCCCACGCCCTGAACCTCTTCACAGACACGGACACAGAGACCGCACATGACGCATTTGTTCTGTTCCCGCATGATAAAAGGATTTTCATCGATGCGGTTGTGGTCGCGCATCTCTCCCTCGAAACGATTTTCCCGCACACTATATCGATAGGCAAGTTCCTGCAGGGTGCATTCTCCCGAGCGAATACAGGTCATGCAATCGTTCGGGTGATCGGAGAGAAGAAGTTCAATGGTGGTGCGGCGCAACCGGTAAAGCTGATCGCTGTTGGTGGTGACCACCATATCGGCAGTCACCGGCGTGGTGCAGGAAGTAACCGGTTTCGGGAAACCGGCTATCTCAACGATACAGAGACGGCACGCTCCGTAAGGCTTCAATCGAGAATCATAACAAAGCGTCGGAATGTCAACACCGATCTTTCTGGCAGCCTCGAGAACGGTTGAACCTTCCGCGACTTCCACATTTTTTCCATCTATGGTCAAATTGATCATCGTGGTTACTCCTTCAGTACGGCATCAAACTTACACGCATCGAAGCAGGCGCCGCATCGAATACAAATCGACTGATCGATGTGATGAGGTTGTTTCTTTTCACCTGTGATGGCGTTAACCGAGCAGGCCCTTGCGCACATGCCGCAACCGACGCACATATGCTCCCTGATGACAAAGGTCAGCAGTTTGTTGCAGACTTTGGCCGGGCACCTTTTATGCAGGATGTGCTCCTCATATTCATGGCGGAAATACTTCAATGTGCTTAGAACCGGATTCGGAGCCGACATGCCGAGACCGCAAAGACTGGCGTCCCGAACATCCTCGGCCAATTCCTGAAGCAATTCCAAATCCCCTTTCTTGCCTTCCCCTTCGGTAATTCTGGTGAGGATCTCAAGGAGACGTTTGGTGCCAACTCTGCACGGAACGCATTTGCCACAGGATTCGGACTGGGTGAACTCAAGGAAGAATTTGGAGATATTGACCATGCAGTCGGTCTCGTCAAGGACCACCATACCTCCGGAACCCATCATGGAGCCCACCGATTTAAGCCCCTCGTAGTCCACCGGCAGATCGATGTGCTGCTGCGGGATACAACCGCCGGACGGACCGCCGGTCTGCACCGCTTTGAAGAGCTTGTCGCCTTCGATGCCGCCGCCGATATTGAAGATGATATCCTTGAGCGGCGTCCCCATGGGAATCTCGATCAGACCTGTGTTTCTGATTTTTCCGGTCAAAGCGATAACTTTGGTGCCTTTGCTCTTGTCTGAACCGATGGAGGCAAACCAATCGGCTCCCTTGTTGATGATGGTCGGAACATTGGCGAACGTCTCAACATTGTTGATAATGGTCGGCTTTCCCCAAAGTCCCTTGTTGGCAGGAAACGGCGGTTTGGCTCTGGGCATTCCTCTTTCGCCTTCGATGGAAGCAATCAGTGCAGTCTCCTCGCCGCAGACAAATGCTCCGGCACCGAGCTTGACCTTGATATCGAAATCGAAATCGGATCCGAACAGTTTCTTGCCCAGGAATCCCTTCTCTCTGGCTTGTTCCAATGCCATATTCAGACGGTTTACAGCCAACGGATATTCCGCCCGGATATAGACGTAACCATGCGTTGCCCCGATGGCGTAGGCTCCAATGATCATTCCTTCCAAAACCGCATGGGGATTTCCTTCAATCACTGAACGGTCCATAAAGGCACCGGGGTCGCCTTCGTCGGCATTGCAGATGATGTAACGCTCATCGGCTTCATTGGCCGCACAGAAGCTCCATTTCACGCCGGTGGGAAAACCGGCGCCGCCTCGGCCGCGCAAACCGGATTGCTTGACAAGCTCTATGACTTCGGCAGGCTTCATCTCGGTAAGGACTTTTTTTACGGCCGAATACCCGTTAACACCAAGGTATTCATCGATGCTCTCCGGATCTATTTTTCCGAGATCAGCCAGGATGACCTTTTTCTGGTTGTCGTGGAATGTATGGTAGTCTTCCGTGACCAGCCACTCATCTACGGGTTTTTCACCGAGAACATGTTCTTTGACGATTTTTTTGACCATCTCGGGCTGGATGTATTGATACGTCCAGGTCTTGTCCCCGAAAGAGACGTCCACCAAAACATCGCGAGCGCAGAATCCGCGGCAACCGACCTTATGGGTCTTGCAATGTTTCTTGATGCTTGCATTTTTGACGCCCGCATCTTCGAACTCTTTCTGAAACGCCTCCATCACCATTTCCGCACCAGCCGCAATTCCACCGGTGCCCATACACACATTTACGGTTATTTCGCTGTTCACGGTTCTATTCCTTATATGGTTTAAGGTTCTGAGTAATCTTGCCGGGATTTTGCTTTCCGAAGACCTTTTCATTGACGATTACGACCGGAGCGATACTGCATGCGCCCACGCAGTTGACACTCTCCAGGGTGAACTTCATATCCTTGGTGGTCTTCTGGTCTTCTTTCAATTTGATATCTTCACGGATTTTTTCGATGATACGGGAAGCACCTTTGACGTGGCAGACAGTTCCCTGGCAGACGGTGATAATGTTCTTTCCACGAGGCTGGAGGTGGAACTGCGCGTAAAACGTGGAAACACCGTAGAATCTTGAGGCAGGAATATTGGTTCTATCAGCGTACCAGTTGACAGCTTCCTCTTGAATGTAACCGAACTCCTGCTGCATCTGCTGCATGGCCGTGATGATATTGTCACCGTTGGCCGTACATCTTTGGTAGATTTTTTCCAGTTTTTCTTCCTGTGTCTTCTCCATTGAGCAACTCTCCGTTCTTGGTTAGTGCCCGTCGAGAAAGAGAATCAATCGTCCTCGCTCTCGGTTGCCCTTGGAATTCAACCTCTGGAAAATCAAACGCCTCTGGTCAAATTCGCCAAACCCCTCGATTGAGAACAGAAAATCTCATTTCCGGACAGATACCGGTTTGCAAGCATGCTGAAGGCAGAGCCCGTCTGTACAGGAAAACGGCCCGGCTGCCTTCTGTCGAAACGCTCAAGATATACATACCAAAAAAAATACATTATATTACCCCGGAAAGCCCATCTTCCGGAGGATGTTCCTAACAATTTTTTCCGCTCGTTTGCCATGAGCTTCGAATCTGTAAAACACCACTGGACAAACGCGCTTATTATAGACCTATCGGCATATATTTACAACCATCTTACAAGTACAAAGTCAATAGATAAAAAAGAGAGGATCACCGGTTTTTACGGAGGCAATGATTTTTCTCTAGGAAAATCCCGTCAATCACACTATATTTTTCACGTCTTCACAGACTTCCAGAGGCATCCGGGAACACCGCCTCATACCACATTTGCATGACCGGCACCCATCCGACGGGACACGATCGGCCGGGGAGCCGGCGTTACCGGGGAGATTCGGCCATCGAAACCAGACATCTGAAGATATTCGTTTCAGTATACAAGCATAAGAGCTTCACCAAAGCCTCCGAATTGCTTCATACAAGCCAACCCACCATCAGTGAACATATCCGCAATCTCGAACTGCGTCTTGACTGCCGGTTATTCGACCGCCTCGGCAGAACCATCATGCCTACGCTGGAAGCCGACGTTCTCTACCCCAGGGCTCTGGCTATCCTCGAAGATATTCGAAAACTCGAAGAGGAAGTCGCTTCAACCGGCAAAGCGATTTCGGGCGAACTGGTTATCGGGGCCAGCACCATTCCGGGGACCTACATCCTGCCGGAAATAGCCGCCGACTTTAAACTCAAGCATCCGGGAATTTCTTTTGAGATCAGAATCAACGATTCGGCTCAAGTAGCCAATGCCGTTTTGAGCCATGAAATCATGCTGGGCATCGTCGGTGCGAAAATGGTATCGAAAAAGCTGAACTATCACCCCTTCATCGAAGACGACCTGGTCCTTGCCGTTTCCACAAAAAGAAAGATGCGTTCGACGATATCCATCGAACAACTCAAGGAACTTCCTTTCCTGATGCGGGAAGAGGGTTCTGGAACGCGAAAAACCATCGAAGGTTTTCTCGCCCGGAAAGGGATGGATATCGATCAGCTCCAAGTATGCGCCACACTCGGCTCCAGTGCGGCAATCCAGGAGGCCGTCAAATCCGACCTCGGTGTTTCGATCATCTCCCGCTATGCCATCCAGGACGGTCTCCGCTTCAAACAGATCAAGGAAATTGAAATAGAAGACCTGCCCATGCAGCGCCGCTTTTACATCATTACCGCCAAAAAGCGTACTCTGCCGAACCAGTACCAGGTTTTCTTCAACTTCATGCTGGATAGAGAGTAGTCCAAGTGGGCCACTGCCTTTATTTCGGTTAAATAGAGGAATCCAAACCGTTGCTTATCGTTGCCGACAACCTTACCATAACCAATACCAGCATCTCGGATGCCATCGACCGGAGAGATCCGGGGCCGATCCTTGATCTGGTCAAGCGCTGTCAGGCCGCAGGCGCCGAGATGATCGACATCAATTCCGGTCCGCTCACCAAAAAGCCCGAAGAGAAGATGCGTTTCCTGGTCCAAAGCGTCCGAAAGGCAACAAATCTGCCGATTCTACTCGACACATCGAACCCAACCGCATTGGCGGCGGGACTTGAAGCCTGCAACGGAGCAGCGGTCATCAACGGCTTTTCCCTGGAACCGGAAAAGCTCGAGCATATCCTGCCCCTTGCGAAAACCTTCAACTCCAGGATTATCGGCTATCTTCTCTACCCCAACAGCAACGTTCCACCCGACGAGGGGGAACGGATGACCATCGCTCTGGAACTCTTTGCCAAGTGCCAGGAGGCAGGTCTTGCCGACGGCCAATTGATCATTGACCCGGTTATACCGCCGCTCATCTGGCAAAACGGCCACATGCAGGCCATGGAAGTAATCAAGGTAATCCGCAATTTACCGGAACTTCTCGGTTTTCCCACCCAGACCATTGCCGGGATATCCAATCTGACAACCGGCCCGGGTGATAAAACCCGTAAACCGGTGTTCGAGCAATGCTATACGGCCATGCTGGCCGAAGCAGGGCTTACGATGGCCTTAATAAACGTGTTCCACAGTGAAACCGTCGCCTCCGTACAGGCTTGCACGAGGCTTATGAGTGGCAAAATATTCTCCTGGTTGTGATAATCGCTGCATACGAGGCGAGTTGTTGCCTAGCCCATCCTTTTGGACAAATTACAGGGAATATCCGGCAGACCGATAGAGAGGTCCTCGATTGTTTTGTGGGCCTGCAAGGCATCGACAACAACATCCAAGGGTTCAGGGAAGATTCCGGGAAGATCGAACTGCGTCTTCCCGTCAACCGGAAAAGCCAGGGCCTCCATTGGCGGGTGGAACCGGGTATTCACCCCTTTCTTATTGCCGCGCGCATCAATCCGGTACCAGCCGAATTTCGGCAGATGCACGGCATTTAAGCCATGGAGGCAATACCGGCTGTCGCCTTCTTCAACCAGCAACCGCTGGTAACAAAAACCGGCAGGAATTCCGCCTGCCCGCAGCAATGCGGCTAACAGATGGCTTTTGGCATAGCAAAAACCGGTTCGATATCGTAAGACATCCGAGGCAATACAGGTCACAGGGCCTTGCCTGGAATCCCAGCTGTGAGCGACGCGGTCTCTTACCCATTTAAATGCCTCTCTTGCGTAGTGCTCATCATCGACTGCCGTAAAACGGAGTTTTTCGGACAGCAAAATTATGGACTCATGCCGCCAATCGATAATTTCGGAGTCCTGGAAATATTCGGCAAACATTATATTCTCCGTGCACGCCGGCAGCTCCCGCACCCCTTTTTCATAAAAATTGCGTGGGCTGTTTCGTGTCGTACTGGATTGCTTTTCCTCTGGAAAAGTTAGACGGCTTGCCCGAGATAGGTCTTGACAACCGTTTCGTCGGAACGAAGCTTCTCGGCCGAGCCTTCAAGGACGATTTTGCCGCTTTCTATGACATAGGCATGCGATGAAGCAGCCAACGCAAGATGGGCATTCTGCTCCACCAGCAGGATGGTCTGTCCCTCGCCGTGCAGCTGCCGAATAACCTCGAACATGGTCTGGACCATTTTGGGAGCGAGTCCCAATGACGGTTCATCGAGCAGGAGAAGTTTCGGCCGAGCCATCAGTCCGCGGGCGATGGCAAGGATCTGCTGTTCACCGCCGGACAGGGAGCCGGCCAGCTGATTGCCCCGCTCACCCAATATGGGAAAGCGCTCCTGCATTTCGTCAGCATCCTTCATCATCTCTTTAAACGGTCGACGATAGCCTCCTAATTCCAGATTGTCGCGAACCGTCATCCCCGCAAGGACCTGCCGTCCTTCCGGGACCTGGACCACTCCGGCCGAGACCCGCCTATGGGCGCCCATTTTAGTAATGTCATCTCCTGCAAAAAGGATTTTTCCGGATTTGGCCGGAACAACCCCGCTGATGGTATTCAGGATGGTTGTCTTTCCTGCTCCATTAGGGCCGATCAAGGTGACGATGGAGCCCTCCCGGACTTGGAAAGATACGTCGCGAACGGCCTCCATGGGGCCGTAGGCCACGGTGAGTTCGGCAATTTCAAGCATGCGTCTCGCTTGCTCCCAAATAGGCTTCGATAACTTCAGGATGACGGCTCACTTGATCCGGCTCGCCGGTCATCAGGGTACGGCCGAAGTTCAGCACCGAAATTTTGGAGCAGAGCCCCATAACAAAAGACATATTGTGTTCGATGAGAAGCACCGTCATCCCCTCCCCGGCCAAAGACTCCACCAGACTTCCAACCTGATCCACTCCTTGTTTGCGCATTCCGGCCACCGGCTCATCGAGCAGAAGAAGACGCGGGCGTGAGGCAAGGGCTCTTGCAATTTCCAGACGTCTGCGCTCCCCATAGGAAAGGGCCTTTGCCTGAAAATGAGCTCGCGCATCGAGTCCGACGCGGGCAAGGCAAGCCATGGCTTCGCGGCGATGCTCCCTCTCCTGACGTGCAGCCGAAGGCAGGCAGAACAGTCTGGGAAAATACGGCCGCGGAGCCACCAGATGCTGACCCGCCAGAACATTTTCAAGGCACGTCATGGCCGGAAAGAGCCGGATGTTCTGAAAGGTTCGAGCGATACCTCTGGCGGCCAGCTTATGAGCGGGAAGCGCTTGAACCGGGGCGTCATCGTAATAGACCTCTCCTGAGCTCGGAGGGATGATACCGCTTAAGACATTAATCAGCGTGGTTTTTCCGGCACCGTTGGGACCGATAAGCCCATGCACCTCGCCCCGCGCAACGGTAAGACTGACGCCGTCCAGAGCCTTCACGCCCCCAAATGTCCGGGTAACGTTTTTGACCTGAAGAAACATGGCTCAGGCCTCCTCCGGTACGGCATTTCCATCCGCTTTTCTTCTGTCACCCCTCTCGAAGATCGACACCAGGCCGTTGGGGAGAAACAGAATCACAATGAGCAGAATCAGGCCGTTGACAGCCATACGGATGGGGCCGGCCGTAACGCCTATTCCCCGCAGAATCTCGGGCAAGGAGGTTAGGAGTACCGCACCCAGCACAGGACCGTACCAGACGCGGATTCCGCCGACGATATTGTAGATCAGAAGATTCACTGCCACCGAAAAACCAAATTCACCAGGTGTGATGATGTAGTTGAGATGCGCGTAAAGCCCTCCGGCAAAACCTGCCAGAATCGCGCCCAGAACAAAGGACAACGTCTTGTAATAGGTCGTATTGATTCCCATGGCCGAGGCTGCCGTTTCGTCTTCTCGAATGCTTTCAAAGCACCAGCCGATACGTGACTTTCTCAGCCTGGCAATGGAGTAACCGGCTATGGCCAGGGACAGGTAAATTCCCCAGGTTGTTGTAATGTTTGGAATTCCGACGAGGCCTTCGGCCCCACCGGTGATATCGATATTCAGTACGGCGATCCGAACAACCTCGCCAAAGGCCAGAGTGGCGATGGCCAAAAACACGCCGTGCAGCCGAAGAACCGGCAGGCCTATCACCAGGCCCACGATCCCGGCCAGGGCAGAGCCTGCCGCCAAGGCAAGAAGATAGGGAACGCCAAGCTTCATGGTCAGGATTCCTGCGGTATAGCCGCCGATGCCGGCAAAGGCGGCACTGCCCAAGGAGAGTTGACCTGCCGAAAGCGTCAGGTACAGACTCAGGGCCAACAGAGAATTGATACCGAGGAAATTGATGAGACTCCCGTAAATCGCAAAGAACTGCTGAAGGGCTTCCACTCTCTTACGCCTCCCGCATCTTCTTTTTACCGAGGAGACCGGAGGGGCGCAGAACCAGGACAGTAAAAAGTACGGTAAAGGCCACGGCGTCACGCAGATTCGACGTCCCGGTTATGGCAACAGTAAGGACTTCACTGAGCCCGAAAGCCAGACCACCAAGTATGGCCCCCGGTATGCTGCCCATGCCGCCCAGGATAATTACGGCCAATCCCTTGAGCTCGATGGAACGGCCCATATCCGGCGACAGAGAATCGAAATATAGGCCGAAGAGGATGCCTGCGGCACCGCCCAATGCCGAGGAAATAAAGAAGGTAAAGGCGATGATGCCGTCGACATGGATACCCAGAAGCCGTGCCGTACGGTCGTTTTCGGCGACGGCGCGGATGGCTTTTCCCACCCGCGCCTTACTTAAAAACTGGGTCAGAGCGAACATCAGAAAAAGTGAAATGGCGACGATCTCCACCTGCAGCGAGGTGATGGACAGGCCACCCCACCGCCAGACATGCACGGAGACGGTGTGCGCGGGAAAACGCACGGTCCGGGCTCCGAAGAGACCGAGCGCGGCACTCTCGAAGATGATCGCCATGGCGATGCTTGAGATGAGCCCGGAAAAATTGGAGTCGGCGCGCTGTCGGAGCGGCGCAAAGGCAACCCGGTCGAGGAGCAGGCCAAGTACACCGCAAAACAAAACGGCTGTCGGGAAGGCCAGCCAAATTGACAGGCCTCCCGTATCGACAAGCCACAGGGCAACAAGCCCGCCCAGGGTAAAAACCGCTGCATGGGCAAGGTTCAGGATATCGAGAACCCCGAACACCAGGGTGTATCCCACCGCGAACAGTCCGTAGACACTCCCGATGAAAAGACCGTTGACCAGTTGCTGTGCCAGTAACTCCATTGAGTGCTCTATCCTTTCTTTATGCTATTCTCCAAGGACCGTGAATTTTCCATCCTTCACGATCTGAACCACCGGCGTATATCCGGCATCGCGCCCGGGAGTGAAGGAGTATTTTCCCAACACGGTGTCCAGGTCTTTGATTTTGGCCAACGCATCCCGAATGGCCTTATGGTTTGTGGTCGAGCCGGCTTTTTTGATGGCGTCATAGGCAATTTGAACACCGGTGAAGGCTTGGGCCGCGAACTGGTCTGGCGGATTGCCGTATTTCGCGGTGAAGTCGGCGACGAACTTTTTATTCATCGGCAGCGGTGAAGAGATGTTCCAGGCAGCACCGATGACGACGCCTTCGGCTGCAGCGCCTGCGTTTTTAATCAGCGCGGGCGAGTTGAAGCCGTTGCCGCCGATGATCGGAACGGAGGTGGGAATGCCCAATTGACGAGCCTGGCTGACGATACCGGAAGCTTCTTCGACCAAGGCGGAAACGATGATCGCATCAGGATTTTTTGCCTTAATCTGGGTAAGCTGCGGGGAGAAATCCCTGTCGCCCTTGGCAAATGTTTGCTCGGTCAGGACTTCCAGGCCGTTGTCCTTCAGGGCCTTCATGAACGCAACGTATCCACCCTTGGTAAAGGCGTCATCGTTGCCGTAAAAGACAGCTACCTTCTTTAAGCCGAATTTAGCCTTGGCAACCTTGATGGTATGAGGAATGACCACCGCTTCGGTCAGGGAATCCCTGAAAATATAATTGCCTATTTCGGTGATTCCCGGAGCCGTGTTGCTGACGCCCAGAACCGGCACGCCCGCCTTCTGGGCTATACGATCCGTAACCTTGGCCGTATTGGAAAGCGTCGGTCCGATGATCATCGCCACTCTGTCGGCATTTATAAATTTATTAAAGACGTTGATTCCCTGTTGGGGAACGCTGGCGTCGTCTTCGAAAATCGCATCGATTTTGAGTCCATCGGCTCCTGCTGCGGCATTGATTTGCTCCACGGCCAGCTCCGCGCCTTTTTTCTGCGTCGCTCCATAGGCGGCGGCTCCGCCCGTCATACTCAATGCAAAGCCGATTTTTGCCTCTTTGGCTGCCGCGGAGGCCTGAGGACACAGAGGCCCGGAGGTCAGTATAAGCCCCAGGCACAAAGAAACGGCCATTCCAATTACTCGTTTGACGTTATACATACGTTCCCTCCTGTTCTAAAATTGAAACAACGAAAAAGTACGCTGAATGTGAGCATTTTTATCACCGCAACACCCCAAAGTCAAGCCTTTAACTTGTCATCAATATTATAGAAATTACCAATTTACCGATCTTGGACCACCCGACTTCGGGATTGCCGGCAACATGCCGGGAATTTATGCCGCATTCCGTGCTTGCCGCCACGGACGAAAACGGACCGCTTTTTTTTCAGCAGAACCGCTTACCCTGAAATCCGGCCGCTTGCAATCACTTTGTTCCCTCCTCTCACTTTTTGGCGTATACTGCGTAGGCTTTGATCGGCAACCCGGAAAAACAGGACCAGAAAGTCAAAGGCATCCATGGATCTCTTCACCTTTTCGCTGCACAACATTTTTGCACTGCTCCAGCAGATGTCGATTATCCTCGTCATCGCCTATCTATTCACGAAATCCCCGTTTTTCCGTTCCTTTCACATTCACACATTCCATGCAAGGCATTTATTTTCCCTCTATCTTATCTTTTCCGTTTTTTCGATTCTCGGCACCTACTTCGGGCTCAGAATATACGATGCCATCGCCAACACCCGCGCCATAGGGGCCGTTTTGGCCGGCATCATCGGCGGACCGTGGCTGGGGCTGGCAGTGGGGCTGACCTCAGGCATCCACCGTTTTCTGCTCGGCGGTTTCACCGCTCTTTCCTGCGGCGTATCTACAACCGTTGAGGGAGTCGTAGGAGGGATTGTCCATCTTTATCTGTGCCGAACGTACCAACAACAACGTCTGCTCAGCCCGCTTGTGGCCTTTCTGACCACGATGGTCGCCGAATGTCTCCAGATGGTCATCATTCTGTTGTTGTCGGAACCGTTTGGCCAGGCAGTGGCCCTGGTCCACATCATCGCCCTGCCCATGATCCTTTCCAACAGCGCCGGGGCCGCCATCTTCGTCAGCATAATTCGCGATCAACGTAAAATGCACGACGACCTCGGCGTCATCTTCTCCGCCAAGGCCTTGAAAATGGCGGAGCGGACGGTGGCCATTCTCGGTAACGGGTTTTCCATGGAAACGGCAAAGGAGGTCGCCTCGGTAATCAGGGAGGAGACCGGCGTAGGGGCGGTTGCCATTACAGACAAGGACAAGGTGCTCGCCTTTGTCGGGATGGGAAGCGACCATCACCTCATCGGAGGGAAAATCAGCTCCGCCCAGACCATGAAAGCCATCCAGGAAAACCGGATCGTCTATGCCGACGGCGGGGAGAAAAAATGGCGCTGCAATCTCTCCGACGAATGCCCCCTCGGCTCGATTCTCTGCGTACCGCTCAGAGTCGACAACGAGTTGATCGGCACCATCAATCTGCTCGAACCCAAAGATAAAGTCTTTCTCGTCACCAACAAAAGCCTCGGCGAAGGCATCACAAAACTGCTTTCCGATCAGATCCTTTATGCCCGATATATCGAACAGAAGGACCTGCTCACAAAATCCGAACTCTTGCTTGCCCAGGCACAGGTCAACCCGCATTTCCTCTTCAACACGCTGAACACCATCATCGCCATTATCCGAAAAGATTCCAATCGAGCCCGCGACCTTCTCATGCACCTGTCCAATTTCTTTAGAAAAAATCTAAAGCATACCAGTGAGTTGTCCACTCTCGAGGATGAGCTCAACCATATTCATTCCTATCTGGTAATCGAAAAAGCACGGTTCGAAGACAAACTGCAACTGGAAATGGATGTCGACCCGAGTCTTTTATCCTTAAAAATGCCGGTGTTCACCTTGCAGCCCATCGTGGAAAATGCCATTAAGCATGGCATCTCCAACAATCTCGGTCCGGGCCTTATCCGGCTTTCCGCCAGGCGGGAGCCGGGATGCGTTCGCATCACCGTCGAGGACAATGCCGGGAATTTCGTAGAGAGGAATAAAAAAGGTTTGGGGATGAATATTGTTGAAAAAAGGATTAAAAATCTTTGCGGGGAAGATCACGGCCTTGAGATCGGCTGTATCCCGCAACAGAGCACGGTCATTTCGATAACCATTCCGGAAGGAGGAGTGAAGGAATCATGATTCAAGCCCTGATCGTCGACGACGAACTCCACGCCAGAGAAGAGATGGAAGCGCTTCTGCTTGAAACAGGCGTCATCGAAATCGTCGGTTCCTGCGGCAACGGCATTGAGGCCTTGAAGATGATCAACCGGCTCAAACCCGAAGTCCTTTTTTTAGACATCCAGATGCCTGTCATCAACGGCTTTGAGCTGCTGAACATGGTCAATGCCGACATCATGCCCCATGTGGTGTTCGTCACAGCCTACGACCAATACTCCTTAAAGGCCTTCGAGGAAAAAACCCTCGATTACCTTCTCAAACCCGTCGACAGCGATCGTCTGGCAAAAACCATCGCCAAACTGGAGCAAACCATCACCGAAAACCGTCCCCCTGTTTACGAGACTGAGGAAATTGCGCGCATTCCCTGCCTGATCGGCAACCGGATCAAATTGCTGTGCATGGGAGAAGTGGAATACATCGCCACGACCCCTGCCGGCGTTCATGTGATCACCGCCGACCAGGAATATTTCACCGAGGTCACCCTCAAGGTCCTTGAAGAACGCAGCCGGCTGCTCAGGTGCCACAAGCAGTTCCTTGTCAATCTCGACTCCATCAGCGAGATCATCCTGCACGAAGGCGGCCTGGCCAAGATCCAGACCAAATCGGGCAAGGTTATCCCGGTGAGCCGGCGTTATCTTAAAGTCATCAAAAGAAAACTTCTGATCTAAAAGGAATGATCACTGACAAATTCGATCATTTCCTTTCGGCCGCGTCAGGTTCTTGCACCAACCGATCCAACGACGCAATCCACTCTTTCGAATCCCAGTCATGGTATCCCAGGGCGGAGAAAACAAGATTGCCTTTCTTGTCAACCAGAAACTTTACCGGATGTCCGAGCACGTGGTATTTCTCGCTGACCGATCCGTGAGAATCCAGCAACACAGGAAAAGTATAATTATACCGGGAGAGAAAATTCCGCACCGCTTCGGGCGGTTCGCCCACATCCACCATGACGATCCGGAAAGGCTTGTTTGCAAAATGGTTGTTCAGTTTTTCCAGTAAAGGCAACTCCTTTCTGCACCACCCTCACCAGGTCGTCCAAAACCCGAGCAAGACCACCTTGCCTTTATATTCGTTGAGAGCGACCGGCCGGCCCGACAGATCGTTTAAAACAAAATCCGGAGCCGCGCTTCTCTCTCCGGCCGGGATATCGGCGGCCGCCAAACCGTCTGCATTCCCGCTGCTGTCGGGATGGACATATAAAAACATGATCAAGCCAAAGAGCGCAATCATGGATACGGCCAGTATCGCTTTTGCTTTCATATTGTTTCCGATATTTTGAACTTTCTATAGAGGTCTATGGCATGCCGCAATAAGAATAATCAGTATCAGGCGTTGTTGCCAAAAGAAAGTGGACATCACTGCCCCGTCCACTGCCCAAAAATCATTCAACCAGACG